>JAIROC010000211.1 GCA_031257735.1 Bacteroidales bacterium
TTTCAATTAGTAATGCCCTGTGCTATTGATTGCGGGCTTTCAGCCCTTTACCGTTATTCTCTGATTACAATTATACATTGAAGAAATGAATTTATGCGTTTTCGGACAGACACTAATTACCTTTTGTTATTTTTAAAGACATGTAATAATGCTTCTATGGAATGTAATTCCTGCCATGCGGAAGTATTATTTTGACGGAGTAAAAATTGCTGATAATTTGCTATTATCTGAATATTGGCAGTATCTGTTATTTTAATTCCGAAACGATTTAAGGCGCGTATTGTCCATAAAACAGGAAGCTCTTCTCCTGATACCTGCACTTCTAAATCTCCCAATAAATGATGAATAGAAAAATGACCGTCCCGCTTATCAAAATAAAAAGAATTATTGCCAAAAATTTGTTGTAGCTTTCCTGATAACATTAAATCTTCAGGAATACCTGTTTCTATTTTGTGTGGATGTATTAGCCAAATATTATCTGCCATTTGTATCGCCAAATCAAGTTCATGTGTGGAAAGAATAAAAGTCTTGCGCGTATTGACAGAAAGTCTCCGAAGTAGTAACATGATTTCAATTCTGTTAGGCAAGTCTAAGTGAGCGGTAGGTTCGTCGAGCAAAACTAATGGCGTATCTTGCGTTAATGCTTTGGCAATGATTGCACGCTGTTTTTCTCCGTCTGATATTTCATGCAAATAAGCATTGATTTTTGCAGTTAGATTGACTTGCTCAATGGAGGTCATGATAAAATGCCTGTCTTTTTCGGTCAATGTCCCTATCCAATTTGTATAAGGAAAACGTCCTAAAGAAACAAGGTCGAAAACAGTCATATTATCATCGTCAATGGGGTCTGTCAAGACTAAAGACAACATCATAGAACGTTCATGGTGAGATAATTTTGAAAGCATTTTTTCATTAAAGAAGACATTCCCCTTCAATGGCTTTTGTAATCCTGCCAATGTCCGCAAAAGGGTGGATTTTCCAGAACCGTTTTTCCCTATCAAACATATCAAATTACCTGATTCGGCAAATAATTCCAAATCTTGCTGTACAATATAACTGCCATATCCTATTGCTAATGAATGAGTGTTTAATAACATGCGTCTTACTTTTTATTTTTTATTTTTTAAAATAATCCAGATTACAGCAGGAGCTCCAACCAAAGCGCTGACCGAATTAATAGGCAAAGTATATCCGGGAACAACTGACTGAGAAGTAATATCACATAATAAGAGTAAAATACCTCCGCAAAGCAGTGTTGCAGGAATAACAATCTGATGATTGGAAGTATAAAATAACCTGCGAGCAAAATGAGGTACAGCTATCCCAATAAAGGCAACAGGACCTACAAATGCAGTCGTTGCCCCTGCCAATAACGCAGTTGCAAGAATAATGAGCAGTCGCGTCTGACGAATAGAAATACCCAAACCCTGCGCATAATTTTCTCCCAACAAAAGACCATTTAATGATTTCTGTATAATCAAAACGATAATGATTCCCACTATTATGACAGGAAGCATTACTTTCATATACAACCATGTTACTGCTGCCAAACTGCCAAACGTCCATATTACATATAATTTTAATGAATCGGGGTCGGTATAATTTTGTAAGATACCAATCAAGGAAGCTGCAATTTGCCCAAGCATGATACCCACAAGTAACAGAGATACTGCCTGACGTACTTTAAATGAGACAACAAGTACTAACAATAATGTTACAATGGCGCCGGTAACAGCCGCAATAATTAATCCCCACCCGCTTTGCGTCAAAGCAAATGGGAGAAAAGTACTTGCCATCAAAAAAATAGCAACACCCAAGCCAGAACCAGAACTTATTCCCAATACATAAGGCTCTGCAAGCGGATTACGAAAAAGCGTTTGCATAATCAATCCCGCTAAAGAAATAGCAGCCCCCGTTACAAGGGCTGTAATGGCTTTAGGGAGACGAAAATTTAATATTATATATTGATATGTCTCATGGGTATTATCAAATAAAGCGGAAAACGGAATGAAAAACCCCCCGAAAAGAATATCCAACAAAAACAAGATAATACACAAAATGGATAAGATAATAAATAAGACACTGTTTCGCGAAAAAGACATAATCTATTTTAACTGCTTGATATAAAAAGGACGATAATCAGGTAACAATTCAGGATACAACGCCCAGATAACATCCGATAAAACCACATCAGGATGAGTTATCCCACTCTCCCAAAAGTCATTTGCTCCCTGTTTGTTTGAACGCGCATTAAAATTGTATACACGATTATTTTTAACCGCATCAAACAAGCCATGACGCTGGTCTTGCATAAGCAATTCTTCTATGGAATTTGCCTGTGCGTTCAGCCATACATCTGCGTGTTGCTGATGCAGTAATACGGTTTCAAAACTCAAAGGTAAACTGCCTGTGGTCGTATCATTCGAATAATAATAATCGCCGCCTGCATCAGTATAGAGTTTGCTCATAAATACTTTTCCCGAAGGCATGTACCATGTCCCCTTAAAGTTTCCGCCTGAAATAATACTCTGTTTTTTTGTTACTTTGTTTGCCAGAGTTTTTAGCTGTATATAGTTATTTTCTATTATGTTGAAAATACTGTCGGCAAAGTTTTCTTTATCATAGAAAGCGGCAATGAATTTAATCCATTCCGCTCTTGCCAATAATGATGTTTCTGTCCATTCATTGTTATAAATCAATTTCACGCCAGCGCTCTGCAATCGACGGGTATTTTCATCTCTGTTGTTGTTATAAGAGGTAATCATCAATGCTTCGGGATTTAATAAGAGTAAGGTTTCAAAATTAATTCTAAAGGCGTCTCCCAGATTTGTCAGTTTTCCTTTTTGATACAGCGTTTGCAATGTTTCATTGTAGATAAGTTCTGGGGTAGTAGCTCCTTTTACCGTTGAAAGAACGCCAAGAAGATTTAAAACCTCAATGTATGTACAGGATGTTATTCCCAATACATTCAAAGGCGTTTGCAAACGAATGCCGTCTTGGGGCGTCTGTACGGAATTATCCGAAACCAAATAATATATCCCTAAAGTAGATGTCTTTTCCCACGGATTAAATACTTCTATCCGTTTGTAGTCCGGAAAATAAGAAATGGTAAATCCTGTAGCGTATTTTATCAATAAAGATGAATCGGAAGTAGGAACAGAAATTTCATTCTCCTTAAAATTACAGGAAGGCGTCATCAATAGAATGACAAAGATACTGACAATAATAATAGTAATCTGTTTTTGCATAGGTAAAAATATTTTGCAAAGGTACTAAATTAAATAGTGTCTAACTATCTTAACTGTTCACAGGAGGACAATAAACAATTTCATTGAAAGCGCAGGAGTATTGGGTATTGTTTTTGTCGGACAATTGTAACAATCCTTTTTCATCCACCCCTGTTATTTTCAATGACATTGGAGTATCGGAAAAGGCAGGCAATATGTAATCGGAAAATTTTCCCAGACGGTATAAAGAATTTTCATAACATTTTTCCAGAAAGTAAGGAGGAATTTTTTCTATTAACTTTATTGTACTGATAAGTTTTTTTCTGCAAAATGTAATATCATATTCCTGTCCTGTTTCCAAAGACAGAGAAGTTGGATTGGGTAGTGTATCAGGGAAAACTGTTTGATTGATATTCATTCCAATGCCGACAATGGTGCAGTATAGAAATTCTCCCTTAATGAAATGTTCAATGAGAATACCTGCTATTTTTTTATCTCCTACATATATATCATTGGGCCACTTGATACGGACATCGGAAATGGAAAATGTATCTTTCAACAGTACTGATATGCCCATTGAAACATATTGACAAACACGAAACTGATCTGAAGGATGAATACAGGGATATAATAAAAGACTTAAGAGCAAATTTTTTCCTGTTTCACTTTCCCATTTTTTATTTTGTCTTCCATGTCCCTCTTCCTGTTGGTCGGCTGTAACGGCAAAAAAAGGCGGAAAGAACATGGGTAAAAGTTCTGGCGTATGTCTCTTGATTTGGTCTTTTAAATATATATTGGTAGAAGGTATACTTTTAAAATGTAAATGTGTTTTCATAAATGAATATTTAGAATGCTGCAAAGTTACACAATTATTTCTATAGAGAATACAGAGTTAGGCTGACGCAAACTAAAATAACTCATAACTCATAACTCATAATTTCTTAGATTGATATTGTCGCAAATAAAACTTGGCATTGACTGAAAGTCTCGCAGGGACAACACTTTATTAACCGTAGACTTCAGTCTACGGACAACGAAATATCGGCAACCAAGCCCCGCAGGGATGGAACTTTTATTTATATCTTAGACCCACAACTATTGATTTCCTAACGCTATGCATTAGATTTTTGGGGGCAAAGTTTGCTCTTTCTTTCTATTGCGTAATTTGGGTTTAAAGAACAACAAACATCCTAATATTGCGCCAATAGTATTCGCATAAAAGTCATAGATATTTCCGTCCCTTCCGATATTCAGGATATATTGTAAATATTCTGTGCATCCTCCATAGAAAATAGAAATGATAAGCGTTATCAAATAATGTTTTTGGGGAATAACAAACACACACACTTTAGCAAACCCTCTCAAAAGAAAGAAACTAAAAATGCCAAACAATATCAGGTGAGTAATTTTATCCCATTGCAACCAATCAGAAAAAGTGCGTATATGCGGAATAAAATTCCCCGGCGTCAATACCACTCCCAGAATAAAAATCCCCCAAATAAAAGCAGGGAAAAAATATCGTATGCGTTTCATCCAATACAAAAAAAAGGAAGTTCTCTAAAAAGTATACTCATCAATACAAACTTACCCATTAATAGTTTCAAAACAAGACGTCAGCTACTTGTTTTCGGAAACTAAATGTCTTTTCGGAAAACTTCCTAAACCTGTACCTGATTAGATTTTATAATCCAATCAGTTGTTTGTACTGGTCGGGCGTCAGTAAAGAATCTACTTCCGAAATATCGGTAACTTTGATCTTAATAATCCAACCATTGCCATAAGGGTCTGCATTAATCAATGCAGGATCACCATCAATCATTTCATTAATGGCTATTACTTCCCCCCCAACAGGCATAAACAGGTCGGAAACAGTTTTAACCGCTTCTATCGAACCAAATACTTCTTCTTGACTCAATGTTGTCCCAACTTCGGAAGGAATATCAACATAAACAATATCTCCGAGTTCATGTTGTGCATAGTCTGTTATACCGATGTATGCTTCTTCACCTTCCATTCTAATCCATTCATGGTCTTTTGTGTACTTTAGATTTTCTAATACATTCATTGTTGAAAATGTTAAAATAGTTATTAGTTTACTTTAAATAATTATCTGAAATATACCATATGTGATAGTTTTTTCTCACATAAAATATTCGCGGCAAAAGTACAATTTTTTTTATTATCATATATTAGATATTGAATTTATTTTTGCACGCCAAATCTTGATGTATTGCAATTATTTGTGGCGTAATCAGATGAACTTCATCATTTATAATCGTATAATCAGGTTTTGTATCCTCATTATTTGACGAAGATTGTATATTAAGTTTTTGTTTCACATCATCCGAAAGCGTATTATCTCTTTTGATTACCCTGTCAATAATAAGATGAGCAGGCGCTTCCACAAATATGATTTTATCAAACAAGTGAGTTAATTTACAGGAATATAAAACAGCCGATTCAAACAAAATATAAGGATGATTTGCATACTGTTTGTGCCATTGTTCAAAATGCTCCTCTACCAAAGGATGAATTATTTTATTCAATTCTTGTAATAAGGCAACATTATTAAAGACGATGCGTGCAAGTTGTTTTTTATCGACCTCATTTGTTTCTGTAAAGATTTCTTTGCCGAAGATAACAGATAAACTGTCTTTTATATTTTGATGTTCATAGTGTTTTTTAGCTTCGTAGTCGCTATAATATACAGGAACTCCCAGATGTTCAAAAATGCGACATGATATTGTCTTTCCCGAACCTATATTTCCTGTAATCCCTACTTTAAACATGACTGTAATTTATTTTTTCTTTTCATCAGAAAATAACTCACTTTCTTTTAGCTTCGCAAATTGAGGAAGTACAATTTTTGCAACCGTTACAGATGGCGAATAGAAAAAAGAACTTTTTTTATGCTCTGCTGTTAATATTTTCCCGTCCACATCAATATTCGAGATAAGATAAAATATTATTCCAATAAACAACAATACCTTAAGTCCACCAAATATTAACCCAAACATCTTGTCGATAAACTCTGGCAAAACAAAATTAAAGATGGATTTACATATCTTCCCAATAATTAAAACAATCACAAAGCCAATAATAAATGTAATTCCTGCCGCTAATAACCACTTGGTTTCGCCTGACCAATGAAAAACAGAACAAGTATAATCTGTAAAATAAACAGTAGCCCACCCGCCAACGATAAGCGCTAAAAAAGAAAAAATTCCATCCAGCAATCCTTTTCTAAAACCTTTAATCGCAAACCAAATAATCGCAATTAAAATAATAACATCAACTATTCTCATTATTCTCTTATAGTACGTTTATACATTTCTTGAGCATATCTAGAAGCATATATAAAATCATGAACTTCTTTATTATCTGTCTTCAATATTTCATTGTTAGAACCGCTCCACCATAATTTTCCCTCATAGATAAAAGAAACCGTGTCTCCAATTTCCATTACAGAATTCATATCATGGGTGTTTATAACGGTAGTAATTCCAAATTCTTTTGTGATTTCATAAATTAACTGATCAATGATTAAAGAAGTTTTAGGGTCAAGTCCCGAATTAGGTTCGTCGCAAAACAGGTATTTCGGATTTAAGGCAATTGCCCGTGCTATTGCTACTCTTTTTTTCATCCCGCCACTCAAGTGAGAAGGATAAAGATGATTGACATTATCCAAATTAACCCGTTGCAGACAAAAATTTACCCGTTCTTCTTTTTCCGACAGGCTCTTATTGGTAAACATCGTTAAAGGAAACATTACATTTTCCGTTACCGTCATCGAATCAAACAAAGCCGCCCCTTGAAAAAGAACCCCCATCTCCTGCAGTATGAAATTACGGTCTTCCTTACTCATTTGCGCAAAATTGCGATCATTATACAGAATAGAACCTTTCTCGGCAACATATAACCCTATCAGACATTTCATTAATACTGTTTTTCCTGAACCGCTTTGTCCAATAATGAGATTTGTTTTTCCAGATACAAACTCAAGTGAAATATCATGCAATATCTCCCGTCCATTAAAATATTTGTACAAATGTGAAACCTTTATCATAAGTTATCCGAGAAATATTTTTGTTAACAACACATTAAAAAACAATAAAGAAAAACTGCTATTCACCACAGCTTGCGTGCTTGCGCGTCCTACTTCCAATGCACCTCCTTCCGCTTTGTAGCCACAAAATCCCGAAACAGAAGCTATGATAATGGCAAAAACAAACGTTTTAATCAACGCATAATAAACGTCATAAACCCTGAAAAAAGATAATAATCCTTCAATATACTGTTCAGGAGGAATGGGAGACATAAACGCACAGGCAAACCACCCCCCAATTAAACATAAAAAAATACTGATGATCACTAAAATTGGATTGACAATGGCACAAGCAACAATTTTTGGTAAAATCAAATGTGATGCCGAATTTATTCCCATTGTTTCCAAAACATCAATTTGTTCCGTTACTTTCATTGTGCCTATCTCGGATGCAATACTTGAACCTATTTTCCCCGCTAAAAATAAACTGATTATCGTAGGGGAAAATTCCAAGACTACAGATTGGCGCACCACAAAGCCAATTGTCCATGTTGGTATCCATGGACTTTCTGCTTGCAGTGAGGTTTGAATGGTCAATACAGCTCCCATAAATATTGATATCACGGCAACAATTAATAAAGAATCCAAGCCCAATGAATTAATATTTTCAACTAATTGTTTCCGAAAATAAGACATCTTCTTTGGTCGTGAAAATACGCGACGCATCAATAAAAGATATTCCCCTATGAACTGTAATCCTTTCATACGCAATTTATATTATTGCTTTTTATAAACATAATTCAATTCCATTCTAAATAATTTATTGTTCAAATAACGCCTTGCAAAAGTATAATTTTTATAAGAGTAAAAAGAATAATTTCGCAAAAGATTTCTTATCTGACAAATGATAAACGAAAAGAAACATGCTATATTATCGTTCTCTTCATTAATTGAAAGCTTCATTAATTGAAAATTGAAAATTGAAAAAGACAAGTAAACAAGTGGACAGAACTCTGAATTTCTGCTACCAATATGTTGTTTTAACCACAGAGAACATAGAGGGGAGTCTGATTTAGATAAAACCAGAGATATTACGCCGAGCATGGAACAAGGCTAACGCACAATGATGTCCAATCAATGTCGTTATTGAGAGACGCCACTCTTCTGAATAGGAATAAAAGAAGAATGACGTTATTGTAAGCCAAAATCGTATTTAATGTTTCTTCGCCTTCGTAGTGAAAAAACATGAGACGCCAGCAAAACGCTGTGTTTGTCTCATAAAATAGTAGCTTCCCCCCCTATAATTTTTTGCAGAGAAATTTTATCTGTCTGTGTGTAATTCGAAAATTTCATGTACTTTTGCAACACGATTTTAAATTTTGAAAGAATTTCTATCATGAGAAAAATATTACGGCACAAATGTTATTATCGATTCCCCTTATTCTTGAAAAAACAGAAGAGAGTAATCGTTATATTTTTAGGGATAGCAACATAAAATAAAAACAGTAAGAATGGCAAATTTATATCTAACGCATAAATGTAACAGAGGATGTTCTTTTTGTTTTGCTCGCAAAGTATTGAAAGAAAGTGGAGAAAATGTTGATGAATTATTGACGATAGAAGAAATAAAAACGTTACTGTCTCATTTTTCAGGAGAATTTAACCAAATAGGATTATTGGGGGGAGAACCTTTTCTGTATCCTTATTTAGGGGAGGTATTGGAATTGCTATGGCAACAAAATATTATTCCAAAGATATTTACAAGCGCAACAGATACAATGCCTAAAAGTATTCGATATTTGAATATTAGAAAACATCTACTTAAATTTATTGTAAATGTCGGAACAAGAGATTCCTATACAGATGAAAAATATAAAAATCTAAACAATTTTTTCGCGAAATTTCATGCCGTTTCTTCGCTTTCATATACAATATTAGCCCTTGACGCCAATCCAGAATTCCTTTTTGATATAATAGACCATTTTAAATTGCTTACTCGTTCTATTCGGATAGGCGTAGCCTTGCCTATATACAAAGGAGGAAACCAATATGTCGATAAAAAAGATTATAAAGATCTTGGCAAGTTTATTATAAAATTTGCCCAAATGGCGTATAAAAGAAATGTTATGTTAGAAATGGACTGTGGTTTTACGGCTTGTATGTTTACCCAAATAGAATTTGGAATATTAAAGCGTTTGGGTGTTCGATCGTCTTTTGTATGCGATGTCGCTATTGATATTGGTCCCGGATTAAAAGCATGGAACTGTTTCCCTTTATTTCAATTGCATAAAGAAAATGTATTGGAATCAAAAAGTATAAATGAACTTATTCGAAAATTTAATACCAAGATGAATAATTATTTTAATCATCAGGTCGGCATTTATGAGGAGTGTGTTGATTGCAAATATTATAAATGGTATGTGTGTCAAGGAGGATGCAAAAGTTTTAAATCATTCAATAATTGAAAATTGAAAATGAGCTGACGCATGAAGACACCTCCAAACAATGTCATCTGACGGCGTTGTTTGTTGCGGAAATATTTTTTCCGCAACTCCGAAAGACATTTCACTTTTCACCTGATAAAGTACAAACATACGGGTAAAAATTATACTTTTGCACTTTCATTATTCTTTTAAACAAAAAATAGATATGAGTAAGGTTATTGTAAATGTATTGTTCTTTATATGTGTTTTATTTTTATGCTCTTGTTCTCCAAAGAAAGGAAAAACAGAGCTAAAAATACAATTCCCCAATCAAGTATGGAATAGACTTGAACCCGTAGATACTACTTTCACTGTTTCAAACATTGAAAAAGCATACGATATTACTGTTGCGTTAAGTGTTCTAAATGGTTTTGAACTCAATTATATTCCGCTTGAGGTTGTTATCACGGCTCCTTCCGGACAAAAAAATATTATTCCTAATATTGGGATCACATTGAAAGATAAAGAAAATAATCACATAGGAACAGTTTATGGCGACGTGTGGACAGTTGAACAAACGGTCTATTCCCATAAAGAATTTACGGAAGAAGGTAATTATTCTATTCGTATCCACAACAGAACACAATACTATGAACTGTTTAAAGTTGTATCCATGTCATTGATTATTTCCCCCGCCGAAACAAAAAAATAATAATACCCAATGAAAATATCTTATAATTGGCTAAAACAATATGTCAAAACAAATTTAACATCGGAAGAAGTTGCTGATTTGCTAACCAATTGTGGGCTGGAAGTCGAAGCAATAGAATTGTATGAAAGCATAAAAGGCGGATTGGAAGGCTTGTTAATCGGGAAAGTCATTTCCTGTGAAAAACATCCTGATGCCGACCGATTAAGCCTTACCCAGGTAGATATTGGTCAAACTAAACCCTTATCTATCGTATGTGGAGCGCCCAATGTGCAAAAAGGACAGTATGTTGTCGTTGCCCCCATCGGAGTTACACTCTATCCTGCAACGGGGGATGTTTTCAAAATTAAAAAAACAAAAATTCGCGGTGTTGAATCGGAAGGAATGATTTGTGCCGAAGATGAAATCGGTACAGGTAATTCTCATGATGGAATAATAGTATTGTCAGGGGAGCCGCTTGTTGGTTCGCTTGCAGCAGATTATTTTCGTGTGGAAAAAGATATTGTCTTTGAAATCGGGCTAACCCCTAATCGCAGTGATGCGGCGTCTCATATTGGTGTGGCGCGTGATTTGGCGGCTTTACTCAATGTTCAGCAACACCAAAATATCAAACTCAATTATCCGACAGTGGATAATTTTCACACGAACGGAAAACAACCTTCCATACATGTTCACGTGAAAGATACAAAAGCCTGTCCGCGATATACGGGTTTGTGTATTACGGGTGTTACTGTTAAAGAATCTCCCCTCTGGCTCAAAAACAGATTGAATGCAATTAATGTTCGTCCTGTCAATAATATTGTAGATGCAACGCAATATGTTTTATTTGAACTCGGACAACCGTTACACGCTTTTGATGCCGATAAAATTACGGGGGAAAGCATTATTGTAAAAAAAGCGGCAGACCAAACTCCTTTCATAACCTTGGACGGTATAGAAAGAAAACTAAGCGCTAATGATTTAATGATATGTAATACGGCTGAACCGATGTGTATTGCAGGCGTTTTTGGAGGAAAGGGGTCAGGCATTACGGCAGAAAGTACAAATGTGTTTTTAGAGAGCGCTTATTTTGCGCCTGCTGGAATACGTCAGACGGCTAAATATCATGGATTAAAAACAGATGCTTCTTTTCGATATGAACGTGGTTGCGACCCAAATATAACCATATATGCGATTAAACGCGCCGCCATCCTGATACAGGAATTGGCAGGAGGAGAAATCTCAGAAATTACAGATTGCTATCCTGAACCTGTTACCAACAGAAAAATAACGCTTAATTACGCTTACCTGAATAGATTAATCGGCAAAGAAATAGAAAAGGAAATGGTGAAAAATGTATTAGCGTCAATAGAATTGAACAGGGTGAGCGAAACCGATGATGATTTAACCGTTTCCATTCCGACCAACAAAGTAGATGTAACTCGTCCTGCGGATGTAGTAGAAGAATTTCTACGGATTTATGGCTATAATCATATTGAAGTTGGAGAGAAATTTAATTATACGCGATCTTTCTTGCCTCAAAGTCCGCTTATTGCTATTCAGGAAACGATATCGGATTATTTGAGCAACAATGGATTTTATCAAACAATAAATAATTCTCTTACTAAAATTGAATATGTAGAAACCTTTGATTTTATTGATGCTTCTCAAGTAATAAGTTTACTGAACCCCTTGAGCAGGGATTTACAATATATGCGTCAGACATTATTATTTAACAGTTTGGAGAATGTTATCCATAATCTCAATCACGGTACGACAGATATCAAACTGTATGAATTTGGAACTGTTTACTGTAAAAATAAAGATGTAAACGAAGCTGACGTTACAAAACAGTTTTCGGAACAAAACCGATTATCAATCTGTATCAGTGGCAAAATACAGGCTGAATCATGGCAGGAAAAACAGACAGACGTTAATTTTTATTATCTGAAAAATATACTTCAAAATGTAATGAACCGCCTCAACATTCCTTTGCGCGAGTTTAAAACAGTAACGCATGTTATTTCGGGAGGCATGAATAATGTTTTACAATATATGTATAATGATACTCCTTTTGTAACCATAGGAACAATCAATGATACACTATTGAAATATTTTGACATCCATCAATCTGTTTTTTATGCAGAAGTCGATAGAGATATATTAGGAATGCTTCCGAAGAAAAGACCCCTCTACACAGAGCTTAATCGGTTTCCCGAAGTGAGTAGAGACCTCGCCTTGTTGATTGATAAAAAGATAACCTACAAAGAATTGGAAGATTTGGCGTTTAAAACAGAAAAAAAACATTTAAAGTCTGTCAATTTGTTTGATGTATATGAAGGTAAAAATATAGAAGAAAGTAAAAAATCATACGCTATCAGATTCATTCTTTTTGACAAGGAAAAAACATTAACCAATGAAGAAATAAACCGTATCATGGATAAATTGATTGCCGCTTATCAAAAAGAATTTGACGCAAAACTAAGATAATGAGTTATGGGTTATGAATTATGAATTATGAATTATGAATTATGAATTATGACCCGAAGCGAAGCGGAGAGCAGCGCAGCTAATTGGGCTGACGCACGAAAACGCCTAATCAACGCCGTCATTGCGGGCTTGACCCGCAACCCCCTGCCTTAAAACGCGTTGTCGGAGTATCTTCGTAACAATCAATGCCGTCATTGTGAGGAGCGCAGCGACGTGGCGCCCGTAAGAGCCGCGGAGCTAATCCGTAACAATCAATGCGTTTTGGGGTAGGGATTAGCTACGCTGCTCTTACGGGCGCTTCGCGGAGCCTGTCCCGAACGAAGTGTGGGGGCTCGCAATGACGGCGTTGTTTGGACACTTTTGTGTGTTTTTACACAGCCTCCTTCGCTCTATCCGAGCAGACTATGCCTGCATTTATTTTTAATACGTTTCCCATTTCAATCTCCGAACGAGAAATTCGCTACGCCGAGCTTCACTTCGTTACGGTTGCCACGTCGCTATACTGTTTTTACGGGTCATAACTTATAATTCATATCTCCAAAAATAGTACCTTTGCAGGCAAAAGAATTATTTATTATTAAAACTATATAACATGCAGCGACAATCTCATGCATTTAGCCTTTTCATTATAGGAACTTTATTTTTTGTATTTGGTTTTGTTACCTGGATAAACAGTCAATTAATACCTTTCCTAAAACAGGTATGCGAATTACAAACAGATACCCAAGCATATCTGGTAACATTTGCTTTCTTTATTTCATACTTTGTGATGTCTATACCCTCGTCTTATATTTTAGAAAAGACAGGATTTACTAAGGGAATGGCATTGGGATTGTTTATCATGGCGGCAGGATCATTATTATTTATTCCGGCAGCAAAACATCAAGCCTATTCTTTATTTTTGATTGCGTTATTTATTCAAGGGGCTGGCTTAAGCATTTTACAGACAGCATCCAATCCTTACGCTGTTATTTTAGGTTCTCCCGAAAGTGCGGCAAGACGCATCAGTATCATGGGTATTTGCAATAAAGTGGCGGGAATGATTGGCGTATTTATCTTGGGAACTATTCTATTCTCCAATATCGAATCTATTTCTGAAAACCTTAACACACTGGAAGGAGCAGCATATAAAGCAGAATTACAAATACTCTCTTCCCGATTAGTGATGCCATATATTGTGATAGCAATAGCGCTTTCTTTATTGGCATTGATGGTTTTGTATGCAAATCTTCCCAAGATAGAAGCAGAAAGATTACCAAAAGATCAACCCAAAACCATCTTCTCCTATACCTATCTATGGCTTGGAGTTTTGGCAATTTTTGCATACGTTGGCGCTGAAGTAATTGCAATAGATACTTTATCGCTTTATGGAAATTATCATGGGATTAACAACGATGATGCTAAATTTTTCAGTGTATTGAGTTTAATTGCCTTGACGGTGGGTTATCTGATAGGGATTATTTTCATGCCCAAATATATTTCTCAAAGAATAGCATTGGTAATATCTTGTCTGTTGGCTTTAGTCTTTGTAAGTATTGCCATTGTAACGCCATCTTATTTATCTATCGGTTTGATTATCCTGTTAAGTTTTGCACATGCGATGATGTGGCCCTGCATTTGGCCACTCTCTATCGAAGGATTGGGAGAACATACCAAATTAGGCGCTGCTTTTTTAATTATGGCAATTGCAGGAGGCGCTATTTTACCGATGCTTTATGGGGGGCTGGCGGAAATGACAAATCGTCAAAGCGCTTATTGGATACTAATTCCTCTCTATCTTTATATTCTTTACTTTAGCCTTCACGGATATAAAATTAATAAACATAAAATGTTGTTAAAATGAAAATGAAAAACCACAAACTATTCTGTTTAATTCTCTGGATTTGTTTCTTGATTATCCTTATATTTCCTTCAACATTATCCGCACAGGACAGTGTTTATGCGCGAAATGTTATTGAAACCCTTGCTTCCCCTGCTTTTAAGGGAAGAGGCTATGCCTTTAAAGGCGATTCTATGGCTGCAAGTTTTATCAGTCAGGAATTTTTCCGCTTTAATCTCAAGCAGTGGACAAACAATTATTATCAGCCTTATTATGTCTCCATGAATGTATTTGAAGGCAATAAGGAAGTTCATTTCGGGAAAAATTATCCGTCTTCGACTTGTTCGGATGCCATGCAAATTGTAGCCTCCTCTGCACCTGTAAAAGGTCATTTCAGCATTATTCCTGCAACAAAGAAAATGCTTAAAAGTAAATGGGATACATCTAAAACAAAAGATAAATTCATTGCGATAGATATGACCCAATACGCCTCCGATAAAGATAAAGATAAAGAAAAAAGAAAACAATGGTCTCAAGTTATTTCAAAAAACCCTTTGAACGCCAAAGGATATATCCTTATCAATAAACAAATGTCCGCCTATTCCCCCATCGTAGGACGAATAAAATCATCCCACACAACTATCATCTTATTAAAAGACAGTATATCGGGAACATTAAAACATGTAGATATAAATTTGGATGCCCGTTTTGTCGAACAATATCAAACACAGAATGTATGTGGATATGTTGAAGGGAAACTGTATCCTGACACTTTTTTTGTTATCGGAGCGCATTATGACCATTTGGGACAAATCGGAACGGACTATATTTTTCACGGCGCAAATGATAATGCTTCGGGAACAGCCATGATGATGGATTTGGCACGTCATTTCAGTCTGCCTGAAAATAAACCCGATTATTCAATTGCATTCGTTGCTTTTAGCGGCGAAGAAATTGGATTGTTGGGTTCGTTTTATTTTGTAGAAAATACCCCCATCCCTATCAACAATATTAAAATGATGCTCAACCTCGACATGGTCGGAACAGGAGAAGATGGATTTACTTTTGTATGCGGAAAAACGTTTCCCGACGAATTTAATAAATTTGCAACCATCAACAATGAAAAAAATTATTCCCCAAAGTTAGTTCAGAGAGAAGAAGCAGCCAATAGCGATCATTATCCATTTTATAAGAAGGGCGGAAAAGCAATGTTTATCTTTGGAATGGGAAAAGCAGGACAGTATCATCATCCCTCCGATACGGTAGAAAATTTATCAATGGGAGGATATAACAGTTTGGCACGGATGATAATTGATTATATTAACTTACACAACAGTCAATAAATGGGGAAACTTTTTGTAATACCAACTCCTATCGGCAATCTGGAAGATATTACCTTACGTTCATTGCGTATCTTGCGGGAAGTGGATACTATTTTAGCGGAAGATACCCGCGTTACAAAGAAACTGTTAGACCATTACACCATCCATAAACCTGTTCTGGCATATCACCAATACAATGAACATCAACAGTTGAATAATTATATTGATCTTATCCATCGTCAGCAGAGTGTTGCTTTGGTCAGTGATGCGGGGACGCCTGCTATTTCCGACCCCGGTTTTTTGTTGATAAGAGCTTGCATTCAAAATAATATTGAAATAGAATGTCTACCCGGTGCAACGGCTTTTGTTCCTGCATTGGTTAATTCGGGATTCCCTTCCGATAAATTCTACTTCTATGGATTTCTTCCGCACAAAAAAGGACGAACAACAACTATCCAAAAACTGACAAAAATAAAAGAAACAATTATCCTTTATGAATCCCCTTTTCGTTTGATAAAAACATTGGAAGAATTAAAAACAGCATTTGGAGAAGAACATCCTGTATGCGTTTGTCGTGAACTTACCAAAATATACGAAGAAACCCTACGCGGAACCCTATCGGAAGTATCAACTTATTTCTCCTCCAAAAATTCCGTCAAAGGTGAATTTGTTATTATCCTGCAAGGGAAATTATGAATTATGAATTATGAGTTATGAATTATGAGTTATGAGTTATGAGTTGATACATTTTGAAAACAGGCAGGATCGACATGTTGAATAATTACGCTTTCATAATGTCATTTTGTCCATCATGAAATAGAATTAAAGAATGTCGCTTTTACAATGGCTGAAAGCC
>JAIROC010000249.1 GCA_031257735.1 Bacteroidales bacterium
TGCAGGAGCAGGGAAAAGACAACAGCGGCGACAAGATTTACCGCACCTGCGAAAATGGCGAATTTCTACGCGATACTCATGGTCATCTGATTGTGAAACACGACCTTTTCAACCACGACGGTTTAACCCGCGACGGTATAGCGGAAGCGTTCATCGAGTTTGCCAAAAAGGAGCGGCTAAGTTTTTTTTGAGTAGCCCTTTCGACGAACAACGATATAAGAGTTTGTTGGAAGGGCTGGAGGCAAGCGAGGTGATGTTGAGTGAATTAGAACTTGATAATGAGAAATTTCGTTTTGACAATGAGTTTTTTATGAAAAAATATATCAATGCGTACAGAACTATCAAGTCTTGTAAGTATACAACTATAACTGACATAATGGAATGTCTAACTGATTTTCACGCAAATGGTAGTTATGAAATCATTGCAAAAAATTTTAAGTTACTTGATACTACTGATTATGCCTATATGGTTAGAACTACTGATTTAGAAGCAGACGATTTTGAATCAAATGTAAAATACGTTTCAAAAAATACATACGAATTTCTTGCAAAAAGTAAAATTTTCGGAGGTGAATTATTAATAAATAAAATTGGTACACCTGGTAAAACGTATTTAATGCCTGACCTAAAAAAACATGTTTCTTTAGGTATGAATTTATTTATGATAAGGCTAAAACCGAATTGTGAAATTAGAGAAACATATTTATGGCTTTTTCTTAATACTGAAATAGGACAAAATATCATAAAACGAAAAATAAATGGTACAGTTCCATTAACAATAGATAAAGAAGCAATAAAATCATTGTATGTTCCCGTTCCTACATTAGATTTTCAAAATAAAATAGAAAAGATTGTAAAATTGGCATATTCCAAACGTAAACAATCCAAAATCCTCTACCGTCAAGCCGAAGAACTGCTATTGGAAACCATAGGGTTAAAAGATTTTCAACTTACTCAGGAAAACAAAAGCATAAAAAGTTTTTCGGAATCATTTTTGGCGACAGGGCGCTTGGATGCAGAATATTATCAGCCGAAGTATGAGGAAATAATTTCCAAAATTCAAGAGCGGCAGTATGAAAAATTAGGCAATCTGGTAACAATCCAAAAATCAATAGAACCGGGATCCGATGCTTATTCCGATGAAGGGTTACCCTTTATTCGCGTTTCCGATTACAATAAATTCGGCGTCTCGACGCCTGATAAATATTTATCGGACAATTTTTGCAGAGAAAACGATGAATTGCTTAAGTCTTTATATCCTAAAAAAGAGACTATTTTGTTTTCAAAAAACGGAAGCGTAGTTACAGCGTATATGCTACACGAAAATATGCAAGCTGTAACATCCGGCGCGATTTTGCATCTTGCCGTTAAGGATAAATCAAAAGTTTTACCCGAATATCTTACCTTAGCGCTAAACTCCGAAGTTGTTAAGCAACAGTCCGAACGCGATGCCGGCGGTTCAATTATCCTGCATTGGCGCATTAGCGAAATCGAAAATGTGGTTGTACCGATTGTTGATTATGGTATTCAACAACAAATTTCTGAATTAATCGAAAAAAGTTTCTACCTTTGCGGCGAAAGTAAACGGTTATTGGAAGAGGCTAAAGATATGGTGGAAAAGGAAATAGAAAAAAGGATGACAGTTTGAAATGATAAATAAATAAATAAGATAATATGGAAACACCTGTAAAATATTTAGTAGATGCGGTTGATTTAACACCGGAGGATGCTTTATTACCTCTTTTGGAATGTGTTGTTAATTCAATCATTTCATTGAATCAATCAACAATAGAGAAAGAAAAGAAAAAAATACAAATTCAAATTTTTCGTGGAAATCCACCAACTCAAACCAACATAGAAGGAATTGACACTATTTCAAACATTAAAGTTATTGACAATGGGATAGGATTTACCGAGGAAAACTACAAATCGTTTAAAACCCCTCTCAGTCAATTACACAAGGAAAAATTTGGATGTAAAGGAATTGGACGTTTTACGGGATTAGCAGCATTCCAAGAAATTCACGTCAAAAGTGATTATTGTGAAGATGGGATGTGGAAATATCGGGAATTTAAATTTAATGCCATACAAGAGATTTTCGATTTAATAGAAAAAAAATCTGATATTGATGAAAATAAGACAGTTGTAGAATTGATAAATTGCAATAATCAAACTATTTTAAATCAAACAGCTATTAATGTAAAAAATATTGAATATGAGATAATGCGGCATTGTCTTATCTATTATTTAAACAATAACTTGCCATTGATTGAAATTTTAGATAAAGATATGGAAGATGCCGAAAATGTAAATGATTTGTACAAAAACCTTGCTAAAGAAAGAGAACGCTCTTTTGACGTAAACGGTCAATCTTTCAAAATATATATAATGAAAACATTGAAAGAAAACAGCAGGAAAAATCATTATATTCATTATTGTGCAAATTCAAGGGTTGTTGGACGTGCCAAAAACTTAAATAAAATAAATAGCCTGTTTTCTTACCCCATTGTAAAAGACGGCAAACAATATTTTTTAGACATATATGTTGTTTCTGAATATCTTAATAAAAAAGTATATAGAAGCAGAAATGGTTTTGCAATTCCTCAAGAAAATGATAATCCTCTTTTTGGTACAGAACAGGAAATATCATTTCAGGATATAGAGACAAAACTCTCTGCTGTTTTAGAGGAAATATTTGATGCGCATGTTAAAGAATCTATAGATAGAAATGTTAAGGAAATAGAGCAATATATAACTTCACAAGCACCGCGATATAGAAGTTTGATGAAAATTAAAGATTGTCTAAGTACGATTCCATATGGTTTGACAAATGAAAAAAAGGAAGAATACTTATATAAAATAGCTTTTGAAGCACGAAGCAAGGTTGAAAAACAAATACAAAAATTCATATCAACAAAGAAAATAGATCAAGATAGTATTGAATCAATCAAAAACGAAATAAAAGCTAAAACGGCTTATGATGCAGATAGCCTTGCCGATTATATGTTTAGACGCAAAGGCATAATTGATTTATTTGATAAATATTTGGAGGCTGATGAAAAAGGAGAATACAAATTAGAAAGCGATATACACAACCTTATATTTCCAATGGGAATTACTGTTGATGATGTAAATTATGAAACACATAATTTATGGTTACTTGATGAACGGTTTGTAACATACAAATTTATAGCATCCGATAAACCTCTTTCTTCTGTAAGTCAGAAAAAAAGTAAAAAAGAACCGGATTTAATCATGACAGATGAATCGTTGAAAATTTTTGATAATAGAATAAGCTATGGTGCAGATAGTAGTGGAGAAATATCTTCTTTAGTGATTTTTGAATTTAAACGACCGGGAGAAACAGCTCATCAAAAAAATAAAATGGATTACAGATGGGAATATTCTGAGTTAGTAATAAAATATTTTGACGATTTTCTGTATAATCCTGATAAGAAAAATTATAAAGGGAAATCAATAAGGGTGGATAAGACTACACCTAAATTTGGTTATGTCATACTTGATGTTATTCCGACGGCATTAGAGGAATATAATAAAGATAAAGGTTGGCAGAAAACCCCATTTGGATCTTTTTATAAAATGTTTGGCAATATTAATTTGCATATTGAGGTGCTGACATTTGCAAAACTGATAGAATTTGCAAGAAAACGACATAGTCCGTTTTTTGATAAATTGTTTGCAATTCAATGATGAGCAATTTTGAGAGCGAAAAAGGAATTAACATCAACAAATTAGACAAAGGTTGTTTGATATTCAACACAGAACGGGAAAACGGGTATATCGTTGCTGTGGTGGATAATACCAATAAAGGCACGGACGCTCAATAGTGGATAGATGATTTTCTGCATGTTCGTCAACGACATGACGGATATTACAATACGCAACAAACCTTGTCGTTATGCAAGAGTTTTGTTAAAGAAGAATTGCCGAATCAATTTGATGTGTCCAAAGTCGATCAAGCCGCATTGCTCAATAAATCGGTACAGTTT
>JAIROC010000276.1 GCA_031257735.1 Bacteroidales bacterium
TTACCCTCGTATTCGAGAACGACCTGCGCGGCAAAACCGTGTATTTCGCCCTCCGCTGGGAAAACACCCGCGGCGAAAAAGGCCCCTGGAGCGAAATCATGAATGCGATAATTCCATAGCAGCCCCACCCCAGCCCTCCCCCAAGGGGAGGGAGCAAAACTCCCCCTCCTTTGGAGGGGTTAGGGGAGGCCTTAAATTTTTAAATTTTTAAATCTTGAAATTATGAAATCTTTAAATTTTGCATTTATCTGCATACTGCTACTGCCACTGTTGCTGCTACTGGCCGGCTGCGAAAAAAACGACAACGGCAATGACAACAACGAAAACGAAAACGCTGCGGGGGAAATTACGTTTACGGCAGTACCGAACTACCCCGACAACACATTATACTTCTTCGCCACTGCCCGGCAACTGGTTGTGGACTGGGGCGACGGGTCGGCGCCGGAAACTTATACCAACGTAACCATGTATTACATGAATTATAGGGAAAATCCTTATTCCCTCATTTCCCACACCTACCCCGCCGGCAGTACCACTTATACGGTACAAATAAAGGGAGAAGGGCTTACTGGTCTCTCAATATCACGACGTGATATTGAGAGAGGAGGTGTATTGACCCTGGACGTCAGCAAATGCCCAGCGCTACAAGAGTTGTTATGCGATAACAATCAATTAACGGCCTTAGACGTCAGCAAATGCCCAGCGCTACAAGAGTTGGACTGCGATAACAATCAATTAACGGCCTTAGACATCAGCAAATGCCCAGCGCTAGGAGCGTTAGGCTGCCACAACAATCAATTAACGACCCTTAACGCCAGCGGTTGCGCGGTGCTAAAAGAGTTGTACTGCTCCCACAATCAATTAACGACCCTTAATGTCAGCGGTTGCGCGGCGCTATATTATTTGCACTGCTACAACAATCAATTAACGACCCTTAATGTCAGCGGTTGCGCAGCGCTACACAGTTTGCGCTGCGCCGACAATCAATTAACGGCCTTAGACATCAGCGGTTGCCCGACGCTACAAGGTTTGAACTGCTACAACAATCAATTAACGGCTCCGGCGCTTAATACCGTATTTACCGCTTTGCCTGAGTATGAGTATGGGTATGGCACCATTTCTATATCTAATAACCCCGGCGCCGCCACCTGTAACAGGAGCATTGCCCAAAATAAAAGGTGGTCTGTGTATTAATTAGTGCAGGGGGCAAGACACAAAAGCCCGGCTGCGGGAGAATGGGGAAGGGTGGGGAAAAAACAAAGGGAAGAAAATATGGCCTACATAGAACCATACATTTTAATTACTATTAGTTTATTTGGTGTAGCCTATCCAATATTATTGCAAACTGTGGCAAGGCTTGATGATAAATATTCTTCGGAACATATAGTGGCATTGTTTCAGAGAGAAAAAAAATATAAATTATTTATAGGGTCGTTGATTGCTTCTTTAGTGTGTATTTTTATTTGGTCGCTCAACGGTTGGTTAAACTGGAGTATCTTTCCTGTTGTTGCGGAAATACTTGTTGTAACAGCAATCATAGTTTTAGTTTGTAGTTTTTTCTGCTTTGTGAAAAAAATATTGATTTATCATACAACAACAAAGTTTATTTCATACTTAAAGAAGAAAGACTATAAAGCGCCTAAAAATAGTCAATACTTGGATGCCATATCCGATATATTGTTACAGTTTATCCGGAAAAAGCGACCTGACACGTTCCAGTTATGTAAATTTTGGACAGAAAATAAATTACAGGAAGAAAACCTGCCGGAACAGACCTACAGGGATATTTGGGTCATTCTCAGGTGTGCTGTTCAATATGAACAGGACGATGTAATAATGGCATATTGGAAAGTGGCGCATCAATATTTTAAAGATTATGGAGAAAGAGAAAAATACATGGAATTTCACTATGCATTAGGCGGGTACTTGCTCTATAAGCAACGCTATCATTGCATCCGAGAGCTTTTTGAGCATCTGCCCTCCGCACCTCCCGAATATGTATTGCTTCCTAATGCTATACAGGATATTTTAAGTTTTTATTTCAAAGTTTGGAGTTTGGATACAAATGAGTATGCTCACATAGCCAATCTATATTCCTTTCCACAGGAAAGCGGTTGGCATGCAGAGTTGGTCGTTAGAAATGCTATTTGTTCCTATACGGCGCTCCTGTTTTTAAAACAATTGCTATTGAACTATAAAATAAGCGGAACATCAGCTATTCCACCGTCGTTATCGCTGCCGGAAGTGCAAAAAGAAATACGTGCATGGATAAATGCGTTACCCAGCTTTAAAAAATTAGTAAATGAACATTTAGAGAATGACAACTTAATGGAAATAATGAAAACAATAACAAGTCTGTCATTTCTTTTCGACAAAGAGAGTGCCCGAGTCCATTCTTTGGACTTCATAGAAAATCTTGAATTAGAACTCAAAACATTGTATGAACGTAATACCGTAGAGTTATCACCATCGGGAGAAAAAGTGAAACAATTTAAAGATACTATAAAAAAGATTATTGAGGAAGCAATAATAAAAATCAATCAAATAAATAATGATGCGGATATTAACGATACGGATAAATATAAGACAGAAGAACACTTGATTTCCAAACAAGAACATATATTGAAAGATAATTTTTTCGAACATTCGGAAATAGCACTTCCCTGTTTCGATACCCTTTTAGCAAATTTAGCTAAACAAGGGTTTCGGATAAAAATTGCAAACTCATTTTTAGATAAAAAGACAAAGGAAATTTCATTACCCCTCAAAAAAATTCTTGAAGCTATTGATAAGCTAAATATCAATGAACAATATGTGATAGTCTCATTTGGATTAGATTTAGGAAAGGAAAACTATAAGAATATACCCATTTATGCTTTTGAGGGAAGATTTTTGTTGCATAATAGTTTATTTATACTTAAAAAAACAGATTTGCCTCATATTTCTTTTCAGCCTGTTCCTGATGATATAAAAGAAAAATATTCCCTTGAGAAAATAGCTGAAACGCATGAATTATATGCATCGGTTATTGATTTAAACAAAGCTGCACCGGAATTATTGGAAGAATGTAAGACGGAATTTAATAAAACAGAAGATGAATTAAAAAAATCAGCGCTTTTAAATATCTTCCTGAATATGGAAATAAAATGGAAACAAGAATTAGAGATATTACAAATAAAACAATATACAGGCAGAGAAACATCGCAAGCAAACACATTAGAAGAAATAATACCTTTTTAATTTTTAAAATAAACAATCATGAAAACAAATTTCTTAAAACTTGCTCTGGAAAATTACCGCAACCGGCAATAATAATAGTGATTAATGGTTAATGATTAGTGATTAGTGATTAATGATTAATGTGCTAATGTGACCAATTATTTAATGTGACTAATGAAATAAATCGTCAATCAAAAGTCGTAAGTCGTAAATCGCCCGCCGCAATGGTGGGCGGTTTTTTTGTGGGGGCCCGCAGGGCCACAGATTTGTCCCTATATAGCGGATTTCGCCCCTGAGAACGGGGCTTCACCCCTTTCGGCGCGTCCCTTAGCCCTTTTTTTTGGATAGATTGGTTTTATTCTATTTGTTTGCACCCACAATAAATTTTGCCAATTCTGTCGCATGAAACTCATTGAACGCTTCCGG
>JAIROC010000351.1 GCA_031257735.1 Bacteroidales bacterium
CGAGGCAGGAAAAGTTCAGGCGGCATGGATGCCGCCTGCTACAATGAATTTGGGGCAAAAGATTTTTGCTACAATAATTTACCAACCAATTTAGGGGGCATTGCACATAACGTTCCGGCTGTATATGACGTTTTGCCAGCCCGAATAAGGGCTTTGCGAAGCAAAGACCAGGGCTGGCAAAATGTGGGTTGAGCGGAGCGTGGGAGGCGTAGCCGACCTAGCGTAGCGGACCCCCGGAGCGACCGAAGGGAGCGGAGCATATACAGTCCTGTTATGCGCAGGTTTTTTGCTTCATTCATTTTTAATTATTTATCAACACTATTTCTATTTACAATTTATTTATTATTTCAATAATTATGATTTTAAAAATATTTATTAATTTATATTTTGTGAATGTTTTTATTTTAATTAATAAAATTAAATTGACATTTATTTTATTAGAAAAAGTATTAATAAAATAATATTTCCTATGGCTGTCAATATTGGCCCAATGGTTTTAAAAGCGTTTATTTTAATACCAATAATACCATCAAACAATTGAACCCCAATCATAATTATTGATAGTGCTATTAAGTATGAATCAGAAATAAATATAAACAATCCAATTGCAACAAAAAACAATGAAAAACTTCTCGACATAGCATACTTAGCATTAGTAAAAGTCATATCTTTCTGTGATTTTGATTTCAAATATGCCTCAATTGAAAAACCAAAACTAACCGCAGAGCTAATTAATGTAAAAAATGCACAAAGATAATAAAACATACAATTCTCCTTTCTAAATTATTTATGATTATATTTTCAAATTGTTTTTTGTCAATATATTTTACAAAATATTTCAGAAAAATTTCAAAAAACTTGCGCATAACGTTCTAGGTACACGACGTTTTGCCAGCCCGAATAAGGGCTTGCGCAGCAAGACCAGGGCTGGCAAAATGTGGGTGGAGGGAGGCGTGGGAATGGAGCGTAGCGGAATGACCTAGCCGACCGGAACCCCGGAGCCGCCGTAGGCGGCGGAGCGTGTACCGTTTGTTAAACGCCGTAAAATCTGCTACGGAGCGCCCCGCCAAGGATGGCGGGGCGATTTCTATTTATTCCATTTATAATATTCTGTAGAAAATGTTCCACCATTACATTCTCCTGTAACTTCAGCGCGTAAAAAAGGTTCACCGAATCTATAAGGTTCCTTTAAAACAAATGTCCCTTTTTTTCAATGTTTTTGGTAAAACTTTGATTATTATAAACATATTCCATAATAATAACAATTTTTGCGATTATTTCGCGACGCCTTCTGTTATTTCGTAGTTCTACTCGTAATTTATCAGTAATCCTCCTACAACACTGCGGTGTATCAACCCATTCACACGTTGTTTTATGATTACAATCTTTGCATTCCTTGTCATAGAGCAAACGTTGAGTCCCTTGTTTTTCCATTTTTAACCATCCTTTTTAAACGCTATTTCGCATTTTTCACCATATCGGTGTAGAGATTATGCCGTCTGATATATTCAGCACGATTATATGACAATGAAATAAATTGACCTGAAATTACACTTAGATCTATATTATAAAAGCAAATATTCATAAAGCATTTATTACCATTTCTATATCTAACCCAAATCATTTCATAGGAATTGACCGGAGTCTCTTTTATAATCCAGTAACTTTCGCCAGAAAAGTTTGGTCTGGATCCTTTGATAACTTTAGAATTAATAGCCTGTACTACATCATAAAATTGAACTAATACGCTTAAAGCACTTTGTTCATTGGTAGCACGTAAACGATTAAATTGTTCTGATGTGATAGATGTAAATTCTCTTTGAGTACCATCATCATCAAGAGTAGTGTATGATTGACCATACAATATATGCGCTGGCAAAATAAAACCACAAATTAACAGTATAGCAGAACAAAATACATTCTTTACCATCTTTTTATCCTTATATAACCATATTTTAGTCTACACTACCCATAATTTTAAGTCAATACTTTTTCGAAAGAAATTTAGGCGGCATGGATGCCGCCGTCCCAATGACCTTCAGATTTTATGGCGTTTAACGTTTCGGCTGTATATGACGTTTTGCCAGCCCGAATAAGGGCTTGCGTAGCAAGACCAGGGCTGGCAAAATGTGGGGGGAGCGGAGCGTGGGAGGCGCAGCCGACCTAGCGTAGCGGAACCCCGAGGGCGCTACTGCGCCCGAAGCATATACAGACCTGTTAGGCGAAGTAAAACCCATCACGAAGCGCCCGCCATGGACGGCGGGCGTTCTCTTTATTCTTCATAATATTCTTTTATTAGTTCTTTATATTTTTCAAATGCCGGTTTGGGTTTATATTCATCCGTCATTATGCCAAATTGATTACCAATATTATCTATACTTGTATTTGCGTCACGCAAATTAAATAATTCGTAATAAGCAATATTTAATCTTTTTTGTAAATCATATATTTTACGAATTGTTTTTTCCAACACCAATGCCTGTTTTTCATATGTTCTTGTAGAACTGGTTGGCCAACCATTTTCTGTCACATGAATTGGAATATTTTTTGATATACCAAATTTTTCCAATACCTGTCCCCTAAATGATGTTAAAAGAAATTCAACAGCACCGTCTATTTTTTCTAATTCAATCGGAAAAAACACATCTGGGAAGAAGTCAAACCCAACATAATCTAACGATTTATAAAAATCTTCCATTGCAATTTTTTTTAATTCATCCCAATACGGATCATTTGGGGCAAATGAAGGTGATACATTAAAACCCACATTACATTTTAAATTATTTTTTAATATTATTTTTTTTGCTTCTACAACACCTTCAATTAAAGCCTTTTTTGAATATTCATAGTCCCCGTCCTGACTATGCCCTTTAACATTAGTTTCTTCCGTTATTTGTAATGTTGCCAATGTATCTTTATATTCGTTTATTATTTCTTTTATAAAATTATTCCATTTTATTATATTATTTTCATTCGTTTGGTAACACAAAACCAAGTCTAATCTTCTATTGTTTATAGCATATTGTTTTGGATTTATCGGTGTATGATTTGCGGATTGACCATTGCCTTTATAATGAATATAAGCTCTTACCAAAAAATCTTTTGCGCTGCCTTGCAATTCGTTTAATGCATTATTAATTTTATCAGCTTCGTCGAATTTGCCTTTTAGTAACCCATCTCCCAATCCAACAGCACTGCCAGCATAAACACCAAATTTCATATAATACCTCCAGTCATATTTAATACTACATTTTTTATATTTTGTCAAGCCCTTTTTTGCGCCGCCACGGATGGCGGCGTATCCATTTTTCCAGAAAATTTTGGGTTGTATGTCGCATAACGTTCCGGCTGTATATGACGTTTTTGCGGTTGCGATAAAGGAAACCGTAGGTTTCCAGCA
>JAIROC010000357.1 GCA_031257735.1 Bacteroidales bacterium
TAGCTCTGTCTGTTATCGCAATGATAGATGATGAATATGGCGTAACCATCAAGGGGAATGACATACGCGTGTCAAAAACAATTAAAGATTTGTATACTCTTGTGAAAAAACACAAGTCAGAATAGCTGCCCCGAATTGGTTGAAATATAATTATGCATAACCCTTTTTCGTTAAAAGGCAAAAGAATATTTGTAACCGGCGCATCGTCGGGCATAGGCCGGGCTATTGCTATTGAATGTTCAAAAATGGATGCGGAGCTTGTCATAACGGCGCGTAATGAAGTGCGGCTTGCGGAGACCTTCCGCCTAATGAATCATGACGGCTTGGAGCATAAAATCATAGCGGGAGATCTGTCAAACGAAGATGATATAGAGAGGATAGTCGATTTTATACCGGATAAGCTTGATGGCATTGTTCAATGCGCTGGATTCACTATTCCAAAACCATTTAAGAATCTTTCCAAAGACAATTTTGAAGCTGTCATGAAAGTGAATTTTTGGGCTCCGGCGCTTTTAACCCAACAGCTTCTGAAACGAAAAAAAATAGAAAAAGCCGCTTCTATAGTTTTTATTTCTTCAATTTCGGGCGTGTTTTGTTCCAGCGTTGGCGGCAACGCCTATTCAAGCTCCAAGGGTGCAATTAACGGGATGGCAAAGAACCTTGCGCTGGAGCTGGCTCCGCAGTCGATACGGGTCAATTCAGTCAATCCCGGCATGATTCATACCGGCATATTTGCATCGGGCGTTATTTCCCAGGAACAGCTACAGGAAGACATGAAGAAATATCCGCTTGGGCGTTATGGCAAACCTGAAGAAGTCGCCTATGCGGTCATTTATTTGTTGTCCGACGCAAGCGCGTGGGTAACGGGATCCAATTTGCTTATTGACGGCGGGTACACCTGTCTTTGAGATGAAAGCGTTTATTAAAGCCATAGACTACTATCTGCCGCAAACCATTGTCGCCAATGAAGATTTGGCGCGGGATTTTCCTGAATGGACCGTAGACAAAATAACCGACAAAATCGGGGTAAAAAAAAGGCATGTCGCCGCAGAGCATGAGACAGCCGTTGATTTGGCGGCAATGGCGGCTCAAAAATTGTTCGCCCAGGGGATTGACAAAGAATCCGTGGATTATGTTCTTTTCTGCACACAAAGCCCCGATTATTATTTGCCGGCGTCGGCGTGTATACTACAAAACCGGCTGGGCTTGTCACATGAAATTGGAGCCCTGGATTTTAACCAGGGCTGTTCCGGCTTTATTTATGGCCTGTCGTTAGCCAAGGGGCTGCTGAGCGCGGGCATTGCAAAAAACATACTTTTATTGACCGGAGAAACATACAGCAAAAGGCTGCATCCCGGAGACAAAGGCAATCGAAGCATTTTTGGAGATGCCGCCGCCGCTGTGCTGATATCATTGGAGGGTTTTGCCGAAATAGGCGAGTTCTGCCTGGGAACCGACGGATCGGGGGCAGAAAATTTGATAATTAAGACCGGAGGAGCGCGCAGCCCCGAAAAAGCAAACACGGTAGATTTCGATGAAAATAACAATCCCCTATCCCCGGATTATATTTACATGGATGGGAGCGAGATTTTCTCTTTTACGCTGCGCTCTGTCCCTGTTTTGGTGGAAAAAACGGCGGAAAGAAATAACATTGCCAAAGAAGCGATTGATCTGTATATTTTTCATCAGGCAAATAAATATATGCTTGATTTTTTAAGGAAGAAAATAAAAATAGACCAGGACAAGTTTTATCTGTATTTGTCGGAAGTCGGCAACACCGTCTCGTCCACCATCCCAATAGCGATGTTTGAGGCCCTGAAAGACGGCGCGTTGCACAAAGGCATGAAAGCATTGCTGGCGGGCTTTGGGGTTGGATATTCCTGGGGCGGATGTGTGGTGCAGTTTTAATCAAAACAATACACAATGAAACATAATCTTTGTATTGATGGGTATTTATATCGCCTAAGGCCGGCTTCAACGGAAGATGCCCCGTTTGTTGTTGAAGTACGGACAGAAAACGCTGAACGTAATAAATTTATCCATCCGATCTCTCAATCTGTTGATGCTCAAATTCAATGGCTTGAAAATTATTATAAGACAGATGGTGATTATTATTTTGTTATTGAGAATTTATTTACAAAAGAACCAGAAGGTTTAATATCGATTTATAACATTAGGGATAAAAAAGGCGAATCCGGAAGGTGGGTCATAAAGGAGGATTCTCTTGCCGCAATAGAAAGTTTTTATTTGTTGTACCGCCTGGCTTTTGAACAAATACTTCTTGATGAAGTTTACTCTACTGTGATTGAAGAGAATAAGCCGGTCATTGCTTTCCATAAATCAGCGGGTCAAAAAATACGCGGGATCCTGCCTGGGTATTATTTATGGAATGGTGCTCAATATAATGCAATTGAGTTTTATATGGAGAAAGATTATTTTCAAAAAGAAGTTTGCCCGAACTTGGAAAGAAAAGCAAGACGACTGTTTGAATTGTTTAAGAAAAGAAATCAAGGCTACACGAATTAGGTGTTTTTTACATGGCATTGAATATGACTGTCATAAAAAAGATCCCGACGAAAAAATAGTATGCAAGTTCCCTTTTTATCATTAAGAGACATTACCGATAAATACAGCAAAGAGATACATGATGCGGTAAGCCGTGTCATAGATTCCGGCTGGTATTTGCAAGGCAATGAAAACGCCACTTTTGAAGCAAATTATTCTCAATATATCGGTACAAAATACACGGTCGGAGTTGCGAACGGATTGGACGCGCTTGTCTGGATTTTGCGGGCCTATATTGAGCTTGGCCTTATGGCGCCTGGAGATGAAGTTATTGTCCCTGCCAATACCTATATTGCTTCTATTCTAGCCATTACAGAAAACAAATTAACTCCCGTTTTGGTAGAACCTGACATTTACACCTATCAAATTGATGATACAAAAATAGAAACTGCCATAACGCCGAAAACAAAGGCGATTATGATAGTTCATTTATATGGCCGTTGCGCGTATACGGAAAAAATAAAGGAGATTTGTAAAAAATATAATTTAAGATTGATTGAAGATAATGCCCAGGCTCATGGGTGTTTATATCGTGGAAAGAAAACAGGATCGCTGGGTGATGCGGCGGGACATAGCTTTTATCCGGGGAAAAATCTAGGCGCCTTGGGCGATGGGGGCGCTGTAACAACCGATAACGAAGAACTTGCCCTGGCTGTTCGTTCTCTGGCGAATTATGGTTCCTCAAAGAAGTATGTGTTTCAATACCAGGGGCGGAACAGCAGGCTTGATGAGATACAAGCAGCGGTTCTTAATGTTAAACTGAAACATCTTGATGAAGACAATAATCTGCGTAGAGAAGTCGCTCAAAAATATATTGAATGTATCGACAATTCCAAAATTATCCTTCCGGATATTGATGATTGGAGCGCTAATGTATTTCATGTATTCCCAATACGAATAAAACATAGAGATTATTTCCAAAAATATATTTTTGATAATGGAATACAAGCCTCAATACATTATCCTATTCCACCTCATAAACAGGAATGCTATCGTGAATTGAATTACTTATCACTTCCTGTTACCGAACAAATTCATGATGAGGAGATTAGTTTGCCAATAAGCCCTGCATTAAAGAAAGTGGAAATGGAATACATAATTGATATTATCAATAATTATTGAATAGACATACAGAAAAATGAATATAAAAGCATTTCTAAAAAGAAATTACCTTATAAAAAATATTTATGTAAATATTCTTACCTATAAATGTAAAAATATATATAAAACAAATTATACTAAAAGAGCTTTGCTGTCATACAGTACCGCCCCATTTATAAAAAAGAAAAAAATGTATATTCATCCTAATTACGTTGAAAACCATACGATTGCAGAAATATTACACAGGTATGGTTATATTGTCGATGTATATAATAATACATTTTCTGGAAAAATAAATTATAAAAAATATGATATTATAGTTGGTGAAGGTTTGCCGATTTCTAATTATTTTTTTTATAAAGAACATTATATATTAACCGTTTATTATGCAACTGGGAGCCATCCATTTTATAATAATATACAATCTTATAAATCACTTTTTGCATTTTACAAAAAATATAAATATTTTATACAATCATCCTCTCGGTTGATTGATTTTAAGTGGGGTATAGGAGCATCCTTATCAGATTATTTAATACTATTGGGCAACGATAATACAAAAAAAACCTTTGAACATTACATCGAAGATAAAAGCAAGATATTTAATCTTAATCCGCCATACTACAAGACTAATGTGATTTCAGATTTTTCACGAAAAGATAAAAATAAATTTTTATGGTTTGGTAGTTTCGGACTCATTCACAAGGATCTAAATACGATTATTGAAATATTTAGTAAACATAATGAATATGAATTACATATTTGCGGTTATATTTCAGGCGAAATTGAATTTATTAATGCAATTAATGATATATTGATAAAATCAAAAAATATACATATTCATGGTTTTCTTAGTATTCAGTCGGATGATTTTAAAAAATTAATGGAGGAATGCTCTTTTGTTGTATTAACTTCTTGTTCAGAAGGATGCGCAACATCGGTTATCACTGTAATGGGTAATGGAGGATTAATACCGCTGATATCAAGGCAGTGTGGCTTAGATATTATCAATGGGACAATGTTACATGAGACTACTCAAGAACAAATTGAATATATGATAAAAAATGCAAATAATGCGTATTCGGAGGACATGATACGGAAATTTTCGGAAGAAAACATTAAATATATAGAGAAAATGTTTTCTATAGATTTATACAAGCGTAATATCGGGGATATTTTTAACAATATTTTCAGTAAGAACAAACAATGAAATTGCCTTTAGTTAGTGTGTTAATGCCATGCTATAATCACGAACAGTATATAGTAAAAGCTATCAAAAGTGTTATAAATTGTAATTATGAAAATATTGAATTAATAATTATTGATGATGGCTCAAGCGATAAATCCTTTGAAATCGCAAAAGGTTTATTAGAGAATACAAAAAAATTTTTTTTACCTCCACAAATTTTAAAACAAGATAATGTTGGTGTGGTTAGAACATTGAACAGGCTGATAGGATTGTCACATGGAGAATATATAACTTTATTGGCAAGTGATGACATGTTAACTCCCAATGGAATAAAGGATAGGGTTTTATATCTTGAGCATAATTGTGATTGTGATGCTGTTGTTGGTAGAGCGCTGTTGATTAATGAAAAAGATAAACTGATTTCTTTAGATGCTGGTAAACGCCTCTATTGGGCAGATACAATATTACTAAAATCAAAATATATCAAAGATGAACTAATTCTTAGATGGTCAATTGTTGGCCCTTGTTTATTGGTGCGAAAAGAAATTTATGAAAAAATAGGATTATATAATGAAAATTATTTTATTGAAGATAGAGATTTCTATTTAAGAATTTTATATATAAACAAATTACATTATATTGATAGACCTGTCGCAAAATATCGTATTCATCAATTCAATGAAAGCAGAAATAAAACTACTTCAAGAGATGTAAAGATGCAATGTGCAATGATCGATGTTCGCCATTCAGAAAAATTTAGGGGCGTATTGAAATTGTTTTTAAAATCTCGTTTAATAGATTTGCTTTTTTTGAGAACAAAATTCATTTTTTTTTATTGGTTTTATAAAATTGCACGTTACAGTGTAACAAGTTTATACTTACTTATTCTTAAAATTAGTGTTTAGAGGGATAGATTAATGTTTGAATTGATTAAACAGGATTGTTATCGTTATGCAGGAAGACTAGGAATAAAAGAATTCTTCGTTAACAAGGGGTTTCAATTTACTTTCTTTCTGCGTCTTAGTTGCCCCCCCCTCTCCCCCCCCATTCGAATATTTTGTAAAATCATATTAAGATATTTAACTATTAAATATGGATATGAAATATCAGAAAAAACAAGAATTGCGGGTGGGCTGGCTTTGGTACATTTGGGAGGCATTGTAATAAATCAAGCGGCCATTATAGGCAAGAATTGTACAATCTATAAGGGAGTAACTATTGGCGGCGCATGGAAAGATGGAAAAGTTTTTGCGCCTGAAATCGGAGATTTTGTATGGATTGGTGCAAACGCTACCATTGTGGGAAAAATAAAAATAGGTAATAACGTTTTGATCGCTAGTAATAGCTTTATCAACCGTGATGTTCCTGATAATTCACTTGTGATTGGAAATCCTGCAATAATAAAACCATTTAATAAAATTAATCAATATATACAATATGTATTATAACAGACAAAACGAAGCAATATATATGCCTAGAATAGTAGTATTGTTAGCAACTTATCAGAATCCGTACAGCAATTCACATAAGTCGTTAAAATATAAAAAATTAACTCAATATCTCGATCGCCCAATGGGTAAAAAACAAATCATATCGCCCTCACTTAAGGTAGAAGCATACGGTTATTCTGGCTGGCGATAAAATGAATGTTATTCATGTCCCTTCTAACGTTAATTTAGAAAAAAACAATTTTAATTTTCTTCGTTTGCTATTCGCATCTATGGTTGTTATTGGCCATTGTAGAGATCTTTCGGGATTCAAATACCCTATTTTGATCATTGTTGATACACACATAGCTGTTTGTGGGTTTTTTATTATCAGTGGATTTTTGATAACGAAAAGTTGCTTATATACAAGAGGGCTAAAAGAATATTTTATTAAGAGAGCAAAACGATTATTACCTGCTTATTTTTTGGTTATTATTCTTGCAGCCTTTGTGTTATCATTGTTTTCTTCTTTATCGTTTCGAGAATATTTTTTTAGTCTTGGGTTCTGTAAATATATAGTAGCTAATTTAATGTTTATGAATTTTTTGTGTCCATCCTTACCCGGGGTATTTAATGGTAAAGCGATAAATGGTGCATTATGGACCATAAAAATTGAGGTTGCGTTTTACATTGTTATTCCATTTATTATTTTATTCTTAAAGAAGTTAGACAACTTAAAAAAAAGGAATGTTTTTCTGGGGGCTGTTTATATAAGTGCAATACTATACCGCAGTGTTTGTCTGTATTTGAAAAATATCAGTAATTCCAATATTATAGATAAATTGGAACATCAATTCCCAGGTTTTATGCAGTATTTTGCGTTTGGTATTTTTATGTTACTAAATTATGACAGAATACAGCGTCACGAAAAGAAATGGATTGTTCCCGCAATAATAATTTTTGGACTACATTATATAACAAAGACTGAATTTTTGATGCCAGTCGCGTTGGGATTACTTGTTATATTTGTATCGTTTCATTTTACACAGTTAAATAATATAGGTAAACACATAGATTTTTCATATGGAATTTATGTGTTTCATTTCCCAATTATTCAATTACTGGTATCTATTGGTGTATTTGCGTGTAATAAATATATTGGTATCCTTCTTGTTTTGGGTAGCGTTTTTTCAATAGCATATAATCGTGGCAATTTCTTGAGCGCAAATTCCTGGGTAGGTAAAAAGGATATAAGGATTTTGAAGAACAATTTAGGCTTGAACCGGTTACGGGTTTATGATGATACCACGATGCGTGGCAAGGTATTTATGGGGTTTATTGCCTTGATTATGCTCAGCCATTACACCAGACAATGCTGAAAGCCGAGTTATACAAAACCATTGTAAAAATCATGGTGTTATATTCCCGTTTGCGCGGAAACCGGTTGATATGGATTATGGTCAAGGAATGAGAATTTGTCCGGATTGATTTAGTTTGTAAAAAAAAGTATATCCCTTTGTTTTCCAAGCCATTGCATCTGGCATGATAATTGTCCTTCGTAAACCCCCGGCTATGCCGGGGAGACTTGAAAAGGCTATGCCGTACCGTGCGTGATTCGAACGGCGAAAATAAAAAGGTACTCCAAAGGAAGCCATTGTACAAGGCAACCAAAGGAGTACCAATGAAAGATAGGCATAGAAATTTTAACATCAATCAGAGATAAACGGAAGCAGGTGATAAAATAGTAAATGTAGGATGAAGTA
>JAIROC010000381.1 GCA_031257735.1 Bacteroidales bacterium
GACAAAATGACATTATGAAAGCGTAATTATTCAACATGTCGATACTGCCTGTTTTCAAAATGTATCAACTCATAATGACGAATATACGAAACATTTGATAGTTTTCGGACAGACACTAATTAGCTACGCTGCTCTCCGCTTCGCTTCAGGTCATAACCCATAACCCATAACCCTTCTATAACATCTATTATCAAAGCAATAGGAGTAGTAGGAGATATGTTTATTTTAAAAGTTGAAAAAAATAGCCGTTTATCTTTATTTTTTTCGTACCTTTGCAGCCTTAATTTAGAGATAAGAAATAAATTGATTTTGAAAAATGAATGAGATAAAGTATGTTTATAGTTTCGGAGGAAAAACAGCCGAAGGACGAGCTGATATGAAAAACTTATTAGGGGGAAAAGGAGCTAATTTGGCAGAGATGTGCCATTTAGGATTGCCTGTTCCTGCAGGATTAACTATCACTACTGAATGTTGCACTGCTTATTATGATAATAATTGTCAGTTACCATGCTCCTTGATGCCTGAAGTGTGGGAGGCAATGAAACAGATAGAAACTGTAATGGGACTTAAATACGATGATGCAGAAAATCCATTGTTAGTTTCGTGTCGATCAGGAGCAAGGAGTTCCATGCCGGGAATGATGGATACTGTTTTAAACATTGGCTTGAGTTCTAAAACAATTCCGGGATTGATTAAAAAAACCAATAATCCCCGTTTTGTGTATGACTCTTATCGTCGTTTGATTATGATGTATGCGGATGTGGTTATGGAAAAATCAGAAGGATTAGAACCTGCGGAAGGAAAAGGAATTCGTAAAATATTGGATGAAATGTTGGACGAATTTAAACGGGAAAAAGGATATAAAACAGATACTGAAATTACGGCAGACGAATTATTAAACCTGTCTGATGCGTTTAAAACAAAAATAAAAGAAATGCTTGGCGCTGAATTTCCTGATGATGCAAAAGCACAATTGGAAGGCGGAATTAAAGCTGTTTTTAAAAGCTGGAACGGTAAAAAAGCAATTTCATATCGTCGTATTGAAGGCATTCCCGATGATTGGGGAACAGCGGTAAATGTTCAGGCAATGGTGTTTGGTAATATGGGAAATAATTCTGCTACAGGCGTTGCTTTTACGCGTAATCCTGCTACAGGAGAAAATCAATTTTATGGAGAATGGTTGATTAATGCACAGGGAGAAGATGTTGTTGCAGGTATTCGTACTCCAAACCCGTTAAATGATGCCACTAAAAATGAACAAAACAAACATTTGGCGTCCATGCAGGAATTAATGCCTGAAACATATATTGAACTTGACAGTATCCGTTTAGCTCTAGAAAAGAATTACAGAGATATGCTTGATATTGAGTTTACCATTCAGGAAGGGATACTTTATATGTTGCAATGTCGTGTTGGTAAACGGACAGGAGTTGCTGCTTTGACGATGGCTTTAGAGATGATGCATGAAAAATTAATCAGTGATAAAGAAGTTGTAATGCGACTTTCGCCTGAGCAATTGGATGAACTTTTGCATCCCATTTTAGATTCAGATGATGAAAAGAAATACAATGTAATAGCAAGAGGTCTTCCTGCAGGGCCGGGTGGAGCTGTTGGCAGAATAGCTTTGACCAGCGAAAAGGCAATGGAATATAGAAAAGATCATATTGCTAATATTTTGGTTAGAGAAGAAACCAATCCGGAAGATGTTGAAGGAATGCGGGCTGCTGATGGTATCTTAACGGCTCGTGGAGGTATGACTTCTCATGCTGCCTTAGTGGCGCGCGGATGGGGAAAATGTTGTATTGTGGGGTGTGATGCTGTTCATATTAACTTTGACGCCCATGAAATTACAATAAAAGGAAAAACCTATAAGGAAGGAGATGTTTTAAGTTTGAACGGAACGAAAGGCTGGGTGTATGATAAAGAGATTAAAATGATGGATGCAACGGAAAATCCACGTTTTAGAGAGTTCATGAATATAGTGGATAAATATAGAACAATGTCTGTTCGTACCAATGCCGATACACCCGAAGATGCACAAAATGCTATTAATTTTGGCGCCGAAGGAATAGGACTGTTCCGTATTGAACACATGTTTTATGGCAAAAACAGCGAAGAACCTTTAGCTAAATTACGCAATATGATTTTGGCTAATAATACGAAAGAACGGATTTTGGCGCTGAATGAATTAGAACCATTTGTTCACAAAGTTGCCATGGAAACATTGGAAGTAATGGATGGTAAACCACTTACTTTCCGTTTGATGGATCCTCCTTTACACGAGTTTGTGCCTCAAACCGAAGAAAAACAACGTGAATTAGCGAAAGAAAAGGGAATGTTATATGAAAATATAAAAAAGCGCATAGATGCTCTTCATGAAATAAATCCAATGATGGGACTACGTGGCGTTCGTTTGGGAATTATATGTCCTGAAATTACAGAAATGCAATTCCGTGCCTTATTTGAGGCAACAGCGGAATTGATAAAGAAAGGAAAAAATCCTGTCTTGGAAATTATGGTACCGCTAACTATTGCCGTAACAGAATTAAAACATCAGAAAGCAATTGCAGACCGTGTACAAAAAGAAGTTGAAACAAAATTTGGTATTGCTATAAATTACCTGTACGGCACTATGATTGAAATTCCACGCGCTACATTGGTTGCCGATAAAATTGCAGAAGTTGCTCAATTTTTCTCATTTGGAACAAATGATTTAACGCAAATGACTTTTGGCTTTTCTCGTGATGATGTTAATGCTATCGTTAATACATATATAGAAGAAAAGATTATTCCAAACGACCCATTCAATACATTAGATCAGGAAGGAGTTGGACAGCTTGTACAACTTGGAACAGAACGCGGACGAACAACAAATCCTACATTAAAAATAGGTGTTTGTGGCGAACATGGAGGCGACCCTCTTTCTGTAGAATTTTTCTATAAGACAGGGTTCAATTATGTATCATGTTCTCCATTTCGCGTACCTGTTGCTCGTTTAGCGGCAGCTCAGGCAGCAATTAAATGTGCAAAAAACTAAAAAAATATCACGTATAAATGTGTATTTAATTGCGGCATGACGGGAAATAGAGAAATGTTTATCTAATAAGTAAATTAATAATGCTCCATGGAGTATTATTAATCTACTTATTAACAGCGATTTGTTTTGTAATTAAATTTCCGTCCAAATTTTTAGCGATAATTAAAAAAAAAATGTAATTTTGCCCGCGAAAAATTGACGAGATAATGACTAATTATTTTGCACAAAAATATGATGCAGATATAGGAGAACGAAAATATCACGTTGAAGTGGGGTACTATCAGTGTAACCACGAAGGAGAAAAAATCTGTGGAGATGTTTTTCTCTCTAAACGGATTGTGGATGAAAATCGCGTTATATGCGTACTTTCTGACGGGATGGGGCATGGCGTAAGGGCTAATGTCTTGGCTACGCTTACGGCTACAATATCTCTTAATTTTTCTTTGGGACATAAAGATGTAAATGCCTTGGCAAACATTATTATGAAAGCCTTGCCTGTCAATAGTGAAAATGGATTAAGTTATGCAACTTACACCATGATTGATATTTCTATTGAAAATGAATCGGTTTTTATTTTGGAATATGATAATCCGCAAACACTTATCATTCGGAAAAACCAGATATATGAACCGCAATGGACAAATATAACTCAGGAACATGTAGACGATAAACGGGTTATGGAACTAAAAACCTGTACATTTAAGCCTCAGTTGGAAGATCGTATCATTGTTTGTTCTGATGGGATTGTGCAATCGGGACTTGGGAAAGGCATTACGACAGGTTGGGGAAGAAATAACCTGATTAAGTATGTACGTGAAGTTATTGAAGATGTTCCCGATGTTTCGGGGACTGATCTTGCCGAAAAAGTAGTAAAACGCGCTATGGTTAACGACCTGCAAGCGCCTAAAGATGACCTTACCTGTGGCATTATCTATTTTAGAATGCCCCGTAAAACGCTATTATGTACGGGTCCCCCTTTCAGTACGGATAAAGATAATGAATTTGCTGCCATTTTGAGAGATTTTGAAGGAAAGAAAATCATTAGTGGAGCCACCACTACTGAAATTATTTCTCGTGAACTGCAGCGTGAAGTGGTAGATAATGAAATTACAGATCCTACATTACCTCCAAGTTCTAAAATGACAGGCGTAGATTTGGTTACCGAAGGCGTACTCACTTTAAGCAAAGTAATTCACATGCTGAATGCCATCGTAGTTGATGCTAAACTGCAAACCCAATTGGGGAGGGGACCTGCCGACCAGATTTGCCAATTGTTGCTTGACAGCGATGAAATCTTTATTTTGGTTGGAACAAAAATTAATGAAAGTCATCATGATCCTAGTTTGCCGGTAGAAATTGAATTGAGAAAACATTTAATTCAACGTCTTTCTTCCGTGCTGTCCGACAAGTTTATGAAAGTTATTAATATAAAATATATGTAATATGTAGCGTGAAATTATAAATCTTTATTAAAAATTTAATACAACTAATATGATAAAAAACAACGAGGAATTTATTAGCCAATTAGCTGATAAATATGGAAGAACCAGAGAGAGCTTATTGCCGATACTGCAAGACGTGGTCGAGCAATATTATTATCTCAATGAAGAATGTATGGTGAACATCGCCAAGGAACTGAGTATTTCTACGGCTGATGTGTATGGAACTGCTTCGTTTTATGCATTTTTGGATACCAAAGAGCAAGGGAAGCATGTAATTAGAGTATGTCGTACGATTATCTGCGATATGAAACGGAAAGAAGATATTATTGATGCTATTACAGAACTCTTGCACATCAAACCGGGAGAAACTACCCATGACGGAAAGTTTTCATTACATTACACCAATTGTCTTGGCGCATGCCACAAAGGACCTGCTATGCTCATCAATAATGAGCCTTACACTGAACTGACGCCTGAAAAGGTAAAAGATATTTTAGTCAGTTATATGAAAAAATAATGATTAATATTTAAATATTTAAAATAATGGCAAAACAACTAATTAGGACAGAGCTTATTTTTAAAGAGGATATAGACTATGCCGCTTTATTGCGTCATGTAATGAAAATGGGGAAAGACAAATTCATTGAGGAAATGATAGAGTCTGGTTTGAGAGGTCGCGGCGGCGCTGGATTTCCAACAGGATTGAAATGGAAAATCGTAAAAGATGACCCAAATCCTGTGAAATACATCGTTTGCAATGCAGACGAAGGAGAACCCGGTACCTTCAAAGATAAAGAAATTTTGGATAAAGCCTGCGAAAAGGTTATTTGGGGAATGGTGCTTGCTGCTTACATCACAGGCGCTAAAGAGGGTTTTATCTATTTGCGAGCAGAATATAAATATCTGGCAACCAAAATCAGAATTGCGATTGATCGCATGGAAAATAACAGTCGTAACTTGGGTATTCATTTTAAGTTAAGTCTCTTTTTTGGGGCGGGCGCTTATATTTGCGGTGAAGAAACTGCTCTATTGGAATCTATGGCAGGACACAGAGGCGAACCAACCAACAAACCGCCTTATCCTGTTAATGTAGGCTATCTTGAAAAACCTACAGTGGTAAATAATGTAGAAACATTTGTCAATACAATGATTATTGCTGAAATCGGTGCGGAAGAGTATAAAAAATTGGGAACACATGCTTCACATGGCAGTAAACTTTTTTCCGTATCGGGAGATTGCAGTAAGGAAGGAATTTTTGAATTGGAAATGGGTATGACTGTTCAGCAATTTGTAGATGAATTTGGAGACGGTGATACCAAAGCTGTTCAAGTAGGCGGCGCTTCGGGATTTTGCGTTCCTCGCAAAGAGTTCAAAAATACGATTATCGGATTTGAAGGAGTGCCAACGGGTGGTTCAATGAAAGTGTTTAACTCTTCTCGTTCTATGTATAATATCCTTGAGAATTATTTGATTTTCTTCGAGGATGAATCATGTGGACAATGTACGCCTTGTCGTGTGGGAACGCAACAACTACTTCATGGTATTCGTGCTGTGAAACGTAAAGAAAAACCAAAAACTTATCTTGATGAATTGTTACGCTTGGCTTATACGATGAAATATGCGTCGAAATGTGGTTTGGGAAGATCTGTAGGGAATGCATTCAGGTCTATTATTGAGAATTTTAGAGAAGAAATCGTTTATTAAAATGGAGGGAAAAACATGGAAAGTAAGGAATTAAATATGGTCAATATAACCATTAACGATACTCCGCTGCAAGTAGCGGAAGGCACAAGTATTTTACATGCCGCCAAAATGATGAATGTACATATTCCTACGCTATGTCATCATGAAGATTTATGCGTAGCAGGGAATTGTCGTATTTGTGTGGTAGAGGTAGAAAACGATCCTAATTTGGTGGCTGCCTGTGCTACTTCTGTGCGCGAAAATATGCATATTATCACTAACACAAGTAAAATTCGTACAGCAAGAAAACATATTTTGGAACTCTTGCTTACCGAACATAATATTAACTGTATAAAGTGCAGTTGTAGCAATAGTTGCGAACTGCAACATCTTGCTTTGGAATACAGAACAGATGAAGAAATATTTTTGGATTTAAGACAACCGTCCCGTCCTGATACATCTTCTTATTCTATTCAGAAAGATAACAGTAAATGTATTCGTTGTACTCGTTGCGTGCGTACTTGTGCCCAAATACAGGGCGTGAACGCTTTAACGATGGCAAACAGAGGAAACCAAGCCAAAATGAGTACTTTCAAGGAAAAACCAATGGCGGAAGTGGTTTGTACTAATTGTGGACAGTGTATTAATCGCTGCCCGACGGGAGCTTTAACCGAACGTTCTTATATTGAAGATGTGTGGAACGCCATTTATGATCCGAATAAACATGTTGTAGTACAAACAGCGCCTGCTGTGCGCGTGGCTTTGGGTGAACTTTTTGGCATCAAACCGGGACACCGTGTTACAGGTAAAATGGTCGCTTCTTTACGAGCGATGGGCTTTGATTCGGTTTTTGATACCGATTGGAGCGCTGACCTTACCATTATGGAAGAAGGAACCGAATTGTTACACCGATTGAAAAAAGTGTTGGTAAACAAAGATAAATCTACGATTTTACCGATGTTTACTTCCTGTTCACCGGGATGGATTAAGTTTACAGAACACATTTTCCCTGAAATGTTACCCAATCTTTCTACCTGCAAATCACCGCAACAAATGTTTGGCGTCATGGCTAAAACCTACTATGCCCAAAAGAAAGAAATAGATCCGAAAAATATTGTTTCTGTTTCTATCATGCCATGTACCGCTAAAAAATATGAAGCGAACCGTTCGGAGATGCGAGACAGTGGTTTTCAGGATGTAGATTACGTACTCACTACCCGTGAATTGGCGATCATGATCCAACAATCAGGAATTAATGTGCTGACTTTGAAAAATGAAGAATACGACAGCATTATGGGTTCGTCAAGTGGAGCAGCTGTAATTTTTGGCGCTACGGGAGGCGTTATGGAAGCGGCGATTAGAACGGCTTACGAACTTGTAACAGGTCGCGAAGTACCATTCGACAGCCTGCGTATTACACCTGTACGTGGATTTGAAGGTATCAAATCGGCATCGCTCTTGTTGGAAAACGTAAATCCGGAATATGATTTCTTAGAAGGCGTTGAACTCAAAGTCGCCATTGCCCATGGTCTGGCTAATGCCCGTAAATTGGTAGAGGCAATCAAAGACGGTACCGTGCAATTCCATTTTGTAGAGATAATGGCTTGTCCGGGTGGATGTATCGGAGGAGGAGGGCAACCTGTTCCTACCAATATAGACATCAGAACAAAACGTATGGAAGCTATTTATCGGGAAGATGAAAAAATGAGCTATCGCAAATCTCACGAAAACCCGGAAATAAAAGCTATCTACGAAGAGTTTTTGGGACACCCAAATAGCGAACTGTCTCACAAATTACTGCATACCTATTATACAGAAAGAAATCGATATTAA
>JAIROC010000389.1 GCA_031257735.1 Bacteroidales bacterium
TATATTGTCCGGTGTTTTAACCTGAAATTCCTTATACATCATACCGCGCATTTGTGGCGTGAATGCATAAACAGAATCAGGTTTTATCCCCAATGCAAAAGTTTGCAAAAAATAAAATAAAATAATAATAATAAAATTTCGAGTTCTCATGTTTGACTGTTTATATAAGTTTGTTTTATCAGTTCTGTTGTCTTCTTTATATTATCAGAAATATTACATTCTGGGTTACTGTCATAGTTTAATCCTAATTTATTTCTAGCACAATCCCCGTTTCTCCTACTCAATTTTATCGGAGAACAATGTTTTATTTTCTTGTTTTTTTTTAGTTATATTTTCTTTTTTCCAGTCATCCATTGGTAACCAATATGAAAGCCAATAGATGACATGCGCCATCCAAATTCGCCTGAAGATTGTAAGTGTTCTGGTAAGACGTTTGTAGTTTGATACTTGAAATGAAATCTATCCATAAAACTGATATTGCCATTAATACCGAATACAAAATTGTTGGCAAGATTTTTTCCATGTACTAATACATTGAAAGAAAATGCCAAATCGGGAACGGCATAACTCGCCGCAGAGAGAACAGGCAAACAATTCATATATATAATTTCCTCTGTTTCCGTACCATCAGAGATAACAAATTCGCCTACCGATTCATCAATATCCCACCTATTTGCAGGTCTAATAAAGGGTAGCCATTTTAAGCCCAATTCTGATTGTAGCGATATGTTTTTATGCACGTTTGCCAAATGAGATGCTTTAAGTGAAAATCCTAAATAATAGCTTTTTATTCCTGTAGAATTCATCATTCCCCGTCCAACTACTCCATTAGACCAGACTGTATCATCAGGAATATCTGTGTAAATTCGGTGATAAACTATTTTTTTAAAAACTCCAAAAGGAATTTCTGCCGTTATTCCCCATCCGTTTTTTATTGCGCAAGAATATCTTAGAATCAATTCAGGAAAGAAAGGATGCTGTGTCCATGGTTGTAGTATGCCTTTTGTATTTTTGAATTTGTAATGGTTAAGAGGAAAACCTCCACCAAGCAATAATCCTATAGAATGAGTGGGATTTTGCAAATCAAAGGAAGGATAGGGTTCTTTTTGACGATAAGTTTTTGTTTTATGAACAGGTTTGGGAAATAAAGAATAAGAATACCCAAAACGAAGCCCGATATAGTCTGATGTGAGAAAAAAAACACAGTCTGCTGAATTAAATGGAGGCGTTGCAGTATAGGTACCCCAATACCTCACCCCAAAACACATATTTGCATTCAAACCTACTGTGAAATTATGACTGGGGTCATCTTTTTTGTGAAATAAAAAATTGAAAGCAACAGACAGGTCTGGGAAAAAATTGTTTTCAAACACTTCATTGTTATATCCCATACTTTGAATAAAAGTTTCCGACCATGTACCATCTTGGTTTTCATATATTTGAGAGGTCGTACTTATAGTACTGTATAACTCGTAATATAACATTTGCAGACCTATTTCAGGTAAAATGGATAACCATTGGTTGATATCATATCGATAAGACGCCTTTATATTGCCACCTAACCTGTCTACAGTAGTCATATTATCAACGAAATATGCGAGTGGTGTTTTCCCCCTATCTGTAAAACCTGTATAGCGATCTTTAAATTTATAGTTACAAGTACCTTTCACTGCCTCTAAAGAAACGCCTAAACCTGATTTAAAAGTAAGGTTATATTTCAATATCCATTCCGTTCCATAAGAAGGTCGTGTTTCATAGCCTAAATCAGGATAGGGATGTTTTGTCATTTTTCCTTTAAGATACAAAGCATTATTAAATTCAAAAGCGAAGCTATGTATTATTTTGGAATGAGGCTTTTTAATCTTACTGCTTTCCGTTATCGCCTCCTGAGCAGGAAGCGATAACGATAAGAGTAAATGGATAACTAAAAATACTGTTCTTATTAATCTTCTCATATTAAATAATGATATTTAATTTGAGTGTGTAAGTTGAGTTGTTAGTGTTCCACTATAATGTTTGCAGGTATGATGTCCTGTAATACAAGGATCGTCTTCTGGAGCAATGTATGTTGGAGTTATCCTAAATGTATAGTATTTTTCTACTAATCCCGCAGAAGCAGAACCACTCTTGCTAGAATAAACCTTACCTGGATTGTACGGATCACAATATGTCCATTTTGTTCCCGCGAAATCTACATTCACTGTAGTTAACCATAATATCCAATGCCCAAAACGATTTTTGTAATAACTGACTGTTTTTCCGCGAACATTGATTGAAGTTGTTGCAAGTATACCATCTAATTTTCGGTCTTTCTTCTTGTAGTGAAATGTCTGGGTTCTCTTTCTCTCTTTCCCTCTTTTTTCACAAATATTGTCTGCGTTTGTGTTGTAATTATGAGAAGCATTTAAACTTCCTGAAATATCATTGCCCAAAGTTACAATTCCTGATTTTTGTACTTTAACCCCATTCTCATCAAAATCTTCATAACTTTTAAGAAAAACGAATCCTTCTAAATTATGTAATGCACTCTGCACATATCCTATATTCGCTACATCAAAAGGATTTTGTTCGGCTTCAAAACGTGCTTCATCTGCAAGCCATTCAATTTCTTGTGTTCGCAACATAGGATAAGCGCTATTTGTAAATCCAATCAATTCAATGAACTCCATAAGAGGATTAAAAGGGAAAAAATTATCTTCAATAATATAAACAGATACGATATCTTCATCGGCTTCTTCAATATCACAACCCAGTTTTTCTTTTAATTCAATAAGATAATTTGCCGAATATTGATCACAGATTTCAACCAAAGCGTCAATTGTCTGAGCATAATGTTCCACAGATTCAAACACTAACATTCCATTTTCATAGCTGATCCTATTAAAATCAATAGAATTAAAATCAATAGAATTAAAGCTATTCGGGGCAATTTTCAATTCACGGGAGTTTGAATTATCAATATTATCTTTTTTGCAGGCATAAAAAAGTCCTGAGGAAATACACATTATAATACTTATGCCGAAAACAACCTTCCTACCTGACCATCGGTTTAACGTCCGCCTCCTCTCGGACAATTTAGTTGTTATACAATATGTTTCATCTTCTAAATGCCCATTCGCATTTACTTCGCTGCTCTGATTGGAATTAAATTCCTGATTTATAAGTATATTTTTCATTTTACTAAATACAATTCACCTGTACATTGCGAGGTTTTTTTATTAATTATTAATGTGATTGCAAAGATACATGAAAATTTCCGAATTACACACAGACGAATAAAATTATTTTTCACTGCTATCCGATAAAACTTTTCAGAGGCGTTTATAAGGATATAGCTAAATAAAAAAATCAACTGTCTCCCGTTTGGACGAGGTTCTACCTCGTTCGCTCTATCCGAGCAGGCTGTGCCTGCATTTATTTTTAATACGTTTTTCATTTCAACCTCTATTGTCCTGTTCACTTGTTCACTTGTCCACTTGTCCACTTGTCCACTTGTTCTTTCATTTTCAATTTTCAATTGTTCTGAGGATTTACCCATAAGTTATTCTATTTTTACGTTTCCGTCTTTTACCTTTTTGTTTTCATTGGGTTTATATTTAAAAAAATGCGGATACTCTCTTTGACACTGTTCTACCAAGTCATTTAGTGTATGTTCATTTAGTTCTGTTTTATCTAAATCAAGATAAATGTCTGGTTCTATCCATTTATCTTGATATGATCCGGTAGGCAGAATACTGAAAGTAATAGAACAATATAGTTGAGTCCTCTCCGAGAAGGTCAATTTTTCAGATAGCATATATTTTCTATTTTTGAGAAGGAGAGACAAAAATGAGCAAAAAAGAGATTGCAGAGCATATTTTTTGCATGGATGAGGGAAAAACTGGCAAAAATAGTCGCAAATTTGTGTTTTTGCTCACAAATTAAGCTATTTTGTGTTACAAACTTAACAATACGGACAAAGTTCACCCATAAACAGCGAATATTAGCCCACATT
>JAIROC010000414.1 GCA_031257735.1 Bacteroidales bacterium
ACTTTTTCTTCATTATTTTCAATTCTATTTTCAGCATTTCATAGATTTCTTTCCATGGTTTGAGGTAAAGTTCGGTAGATTTGTTGGATAACTGCCTATGAATAGTTGAATTGTAAAATATATCGGCAGCTTCTATTTCAGAATAATTAAAATCTGCAATTAATTTTCCGACAAGGTTTTCCCCGATTTGTTCTATAGCAGTAATTCCCTTAAAATCAATTTGCACAAGCATTAGAAGCGATTTAAGCGTAGAAAAGCAAATTTGATGCGTCGGTTTTTCATAGATAAGCTCTTGCAAAAAATCTTCTCGTAAAACATCGCCTCGCATGTAGGCATCAATTCGAATAGTTATTTTATCGTCAGCAACGGGTCCTTCTACAATATCGTAATCATGAGCAGGAAGCGGTGAATTAAAATCACGATTGAGTGTCACAAAATCTAACCATTCATTATTGTATGTATCAAACCGCAAGGTCTTGTAATCTTTATCTAAAAAAACATTTTCGAAAAAATCAAACTCTGTAATAACAGGTTTTGTGTGGTGATTTCGTGCTATTCTTTTAGCCCATATTTCTGCCTGTCTGTAATATTTTGTCACGTAAAATCCTTGTCCAAAATCTTTTCTCGGCTCACATTTGTTCAAATCAATCTCGTTTATTTTCAAATAGCTACCGTGAAAAACTCTCATCGCATTCCTCCGTTTTCATAACAAACCTGATACAAATCTTTCAACGCATAAAATTTATTATCGGTATGCAATGCCCACCAATGTTCTAAAAGATAATCCCATCCGCCATATTGCTTCAGATAATGGTATGCTTGTGTCGTACTCATCTTGTATGCCAGAGCGAACTCTGGTACAATAAACGTGATAAATGCCACTTTATCTCTCTGTTCTTTACTTAATTCTCCTTTTTCCATAAACTTGATTTTAAACCGCAAAGGTAGCGTTTTTTTTGATATAAACAGAAACCCTTTGGATTCCTGTTTAAGATTTGGTAGAACATTTTATTTACTATTACAAGTATCTTTGTCATTGATGTTTACACGAACACCTTCATCATTAACAATTACTTCGTTTCCATCAACGTAGACTTCTACTCCGTTCTCATCAACTTTTATTTTAGTTCCATTAACTTCTGCCTTGTTCTCATTAAGTTCCACTTCGATTCCATTAACTTTAACAGATACCTTGTTTTCACTTTCTTCTACTTTAATAGTATCTCGCCGACAACTTGCCATAACACTTCCAACAATAATAGCGGCTACTATAAACCAAAGATATCTACTACCTGTCTTTAATTCTGATGATTGCATTTCACTAATAATTTTATTAAACGTTTGATTAACCGATTATACTACGAATTTTGCTGCAAAATTGTTTGATACTTTTCAGTCTTCTGATTTTATATATTGCAATACAAATTCCAATAACCTTTAACAAGAACTGTGCCGTTATATGAAATATTGTATAGGCAAAACTCCCGTTCGGACGAGGTTCTACGTCCGAACGGGGGTAGAACCTCGTCCGAACAAGGAGTTCATCTTTCAGTAAATGTACATTAAAACCGTGCGGAGAATCCCATTTTAATACTTACATTATCATCTAAATAAACGTTTCCCGCAACCCAGCCCTTTGTTTTGGCTACTACTTCCAAATAAGAAAAATAATTCTTGCGTATCCTAAAATCTGCTCTGCATCCAATTAATCCCAAAAAATCTGCTTTGGAGGTCATAAATTCTTGATTGTTGGGCTGTACTCCAACCATAATACGTGGAGATAAAAACACGTTCAGTTTCTTGTAAAACAGAGGATAATCAAGCATCTCAACTTCTATCGAAGAAAATAGATGCTTATAATTCAGATAATAATGATGAACAAATACAAAATTATATTTTGATTTTTTCAAGAAAACATTCAAAGATATATCTGTACCAAAAGAAGTAAGAAAATGTCGAAAAGCAAAATTTCCGCTAAATCCATTTTTAAGAGAAATAGCACGAAATTTAAATAACATAGGTGAAAGCAGATTTAAACAATGCCAATATCTCTGTTGTTTTAAATACTTCAATTCGTGTTTCTCCAAGTGTTCTGTTTTACGGTAACGGTCAATGCCCAATCCTGAAGGATGTATCCCTCTTGCGTTGTATGGCTCGTCAGGATGAAATAAATCATAAGCCCATGATATCATATCTAATCCCGTAAAATCACGACTCGAAATATCTGTCTCTTTTGCATTCATTTCATCTAATATTTCATTTGATTTTTTAGAATGGGAAGAGATGCTTACATATATAATGGAATTAATGGTACTTAATAAATACTGAACCTCATGGTGCAATTTTTGCTGATGAAAAAAATTATTACGTTGCAATTGGTCTATAAGTAAATATTGTCCTTCTATACCTGCTGCAGACATACGCACAAAATCGGCAGGATTGTTAGACTTAAATCTTTCCAAATCCTCATCTTTGAGATGATTAACGGAAATAATAGAACTTCCTACAGGAAAAGTATTCATTTGATTGAAACTATTTACGCCAAAACGAGTTAAAACAGCCCGATGATATTCTTCATGTAACCAGCCATCCCCCAAAGGCGCATAAAACAAAAGAAAATCAGATAAAACAATACTCGACACCTGTAATATAGACCTGACTTTAGGCTTACGAGGTTTATTTTTAAAAGCAGACTTCAAACCATAATGTACTCCCGAATATACACTCGCAGTGATATATAAGGATTGACTCATGCTCGGATTAGCGTAGGAACTAAAAAAACCTTTTCCTACTGTTTCTGCTGCTGTTATTTGATAGGGAAAATCAAAAATTTGCAAATCCAATTTTAGTTTAGATTGATAAGTTGTATCTGTAATTTGCGCCGAAATAAAAAATGGAAAAAGAAAAAAAAGATACATCATTCTTTTAAAAACACTTTGACAAAAAACTTCCTTCATAATTGGTAATTAACTTCTTTAATTTTTTCTGTAATGTACGCTGATTATACTGTTTGTTTCCCCAAAAAGTTACATTAAAGTAATAGATTGAGACAAGAATTTCTTATC
>JAIROC010000569.1 GCA_031257735.1 Bacteroidales bacterium
CAAAAGCGATGTAGCGCAACGCACGATGCACTCCACTGCCGCCGATGCGGCCACTGTAGCCCGCCGCGCCGGTGTAAAACGCCTGCTGCTCGGTCATTTCTCCTCCCGTTATGGAAATAAGGAAAGTTTTTTGCAGGAAGCCTTGCCCATTTTCCCCCATACCCAAATAGCAGAAGAATTGCAGCGGATTAAAATGTAGAAGAATAGGGAGTATGAATTAGAGTGACCATTTACGGATTTGGAAATGTGCTAATGTGACTAATTGGGCTGACGCCGGAGAAAATTAGGAATTAAGAATTAGTGCGCTTGCTGCGACTTGCAACTAAGTTTCCGCAGTTGTTACGGAAGCCTGGGGGAGTTCCCCCATGACTCGGGAGCACGCTCCGAAGACTCGGGAGCATGCTTCGAGAGCTAAAAGTTAAGAGCGGGCTACCGCCGGAAAAAATAAAAATGCAAACCCCTTGCACGCATTGAGAGGATTGTCTTATTTTGGAGATATAAATTTCACTGCAGAAATCGAACTTATCCACGGCCGGTTTGAGTGGCGGAAAATAGAGAAACGTATCAGGGAAATGATAAAATACGAAAATAAAATCTTTGAAACTTTTCCGATATAAAATAGTGCCAAAACTAGCACTATCAACCCACAACTTAGTAGCCGCTAACGTACCTGTACGAACGTACAAACAACATCACCCATATAATAGCAATTAGGAACATGGCATGTTTGGTTATTTATTATGCACCAGGTGCCGGGACCGCCACCAAAGCAGCATGCTTCGTCATAGGTCGGTAAGCGCCAACCGGCAGTAACATATGAAGGAGCTAAGTGGCTATAGGTATTACCACCCGCGTTTAATTCTAGTCCACATGCCACGTGGGCATTATCCGCTACCAAATCCCTGCAATAACCATTGACAGCCGTTAAACCCGGTGCGCAAGTACCCCCATTAACCGGTACATCCCGTCCAATCACACCGGGACAACCGGTCGCATCGGTTATCGAATTTATTACACCTGAATATTTGGTATCATCTACAGATACATTATTATTTATTGTAAATGGTTTTGTTCCTTTTAATGTATAATTTCCATCACTATACTTCGCCGCATTTGGCGGATAGTCAGTAACGTATGCACAGGCATTGAATTTAGCAGGCGTCCCGCTATGTAGGGTTACTTTAACTGTTGCATTAAAAGTACTGGTAGTGTTGGTGGCTGTCCCCGTCACCCATACACCGCGCGTATTCCCGCTTACTACAGTATATGTAAGCGACGAATATTGATTGCCGCTACCGGCGGTAACTGTTGTTGCGCTTGGCACAAGCGTGGCAGGCGACCAACTGTCTAAACTACTCACTCCGGTTATCGGTTGAATATCTACAAATACCCACACTTCGTCGCGGTGATTAGCGTCCCTACCTTTCCAGGACAAATCAAATGTTACAATTTTTTGCGAATAGTCCACATGGGTATTCGCAATAGTTACAGGGGTAGTGCGTTGTGCAGTTGCAGTAATGCTTACCGGCATGATGAAAAGAAAGAAAATTTTTTTCATGATTGTTTATTTTAATTATTTTTATTTTTTGTAGCATCAGGATTGTTTTACGAACAAACACAAACTTTTTTTACATAAAACAACCCCCTTGCTACGACTTTTTACTCGCTGCCAATGTTTCGATATTATTGTTTATTTATTTGGTCTAAAATCGAAACGTGAACTTGATTTACTCTTCGAGGGTTCTAGCCTACCTGTACAGAAACAAACAAAAATTCACGTTCTCTTACGAATCTTTATTTTATTTATCTGTACGGAAATTGGCTAGATTTTCGAAGAAAATAAAATGACTTTTATTCTATTCAAAGAACTTTATTTAATACGTCAAATGTAAGAATATTTTTTTAATCTGCAAAAATATTTTTTTGTATGGGTGCATTTCAAATTGTCGCATCTGGATAACAGGAAACCTCTACGAGGTTTTGGAACAGGACGGATACCTTTTTCTATTGATATGTTTTCCCTGACGGGAAAAACATTTGATGAATGAATGCTTGGAATATTCAAAGTGCGTACATTGCCCGTCAGGGCATCCATATCAATAGAATCAATGTAAAAAAACACCGACAAATCTCCGTAGGAGATTCATAATTGGTGATTGTACAAAATCAGAGAGCTGTTAATTCTGCAAATTTTGTGAATTATGTCAAAAAAAGCGACAATTTGAAATGCACCCTTGTCTTCCATGCTGCCTTCCACGTGAAACCGGATGGCTTCCCTGATATTCTTTTTTATTTCATCAAGGGTGTCGCCGGTACTGGCGCAGCCCGGCAACAGGGGGGCATACGCGCAATAATTACCGCCTGTATACGCTATTTCAACTATTACTCGTTCCATAATCCTGCCTGTATTAAGATGGACTTTGTTCCTGCTCAACGGTGCGAAGATAGTAAAAAAAGCGGAAAATGGAGAGTGGATGTTCCCCACGTTTTTCGCGTAGTAAATCTTTCCATTGCACGAATAAAATATGTTTTTTCCATTTTTGCCTACTCTATGAAATTTTCAATAGAGTTTATATTGAATAAGATTTTAGGCCGATGATTATTAGTTTATTATGAATGTATATTTTTAAAATAGTTATAAATTAGCGATTTATAAAAATATTGTTTGTATAACTCGCTTATAATCATATTAAATAACACACTATTGAATATAATGTCTAGTAATTATTACCATATTATAGAATTATTCTGAATATTGTTTGTATATTTTAATTTTTCTATTTTTGGCGGATGATTTTTCTTAACAAAAGAGCATTTAATGTAATGAACTTCTTTCAAAACAAGCTTATTTTCATCTATTAATTTCGTACAATATGCAGCATTATGACCGTATAATTTATAAGCTACGCTTGGATAAAAAATTCCAAGAGAGTTTTGGGATTTCAATAAAGAATGACTATAAACGGCACTAATCACATATTTATTTTCTTCACCATTACGTACCTTTTTAGAAAATTCATGTGCAAGAAATTTATTAGTAATTTTCCATTGCCTTATTTCAGATTTGCTTTTTGCCGATTTTTTCTTTAAATCCAATAAACTTTGATATGCAACAACTAAATCGCCACTTCTTTTATGTGCTTTCATAGAATGACACATGATTGAAACATTTATTAATTCCTTGAGTTTCCATCCTCCAACTGTCAAGTATAAAACAGGGTTGTCTTTACTTAAGCGATCACAAACTTCACTTACAGCCACCTCTATGCCATCAGAGCCATAGAAACACGACTCTTTTGCAAGATTACAACGGCCATATTTTTGGTCGGCTGTTGTATTTTTTTTATAGGAGATATCATCTGTATTAGTATATGGACATCCGGCATCCTCATTAATTCGAGCTCTCCATATTGCCTTGTCTGTAGGAGATGGGTTCTGAGGAAAAACTTCTATTAGAAGTGGTAATGACTTATTAATAAGTTCTGCTATATCGTTTTCATTTACTAAGTCAAAATTTATTTTTTTTAAAGACCGAATCCGTCTTCGTAGTTTTCTGTATGTTAGATTTGACTTAATATCTTCCATTTGTGATATAATAGATGATGTTACTTTTTGTTTTTTCTTCTTTTTCATATAATATAAATT
>JAIROC010000477.1 GCA_031257735.1 Bacteroidales bacterium
TGCTGTGGAAAATAAATTTTCTACCGATTGCCGAACTTTTTTATTACGTCCCATAAGTGTGTTTTTTTTTGTGCAAAGTTAGTGTTTTTTTTCATAGCACCTCAAAAAAAGATTTAACCCAATACCAATAATCCGCTCTGATTTGAGAATAAATCCAATGATGTGGACTCAATTATAGTAAATCAAATCTATCCCTTAACACTTGATTTCGTCGAAAGGAGTTATAGATATAAATTTCTTTTTATTCAAATTATCTAATATTTATGCATAGACACAGGATGTTGCTGGTATTCCCTAAAAAAGGGCTACCTTAATAAGGTAGCCCCAAAAACTATAAAACTATGAAAAAGATTCATCTTTATTTCATTTATTTACTTGCTATTGTTTACAGTTTTATTGACGATAAAACAATATATTGTTCACAAATAAATATCATGCGAATATGAAACGTTCTTTAGTTTGATTTATTATATTGTCATCTTTCAAATTTCAAGATTTATTCTTATGCATATATATAAACATGGTAAAAAATATTGACATGAAATTTTTTTCACGAATTTGTTCCAAGATATAGAATTATTTTGTTACTTTGCAGAACAAATAATTGGTCAAAATTCAATCACCAAAAGTTATTAAAAATTATTCTAAAACATTCTAAAACAAAACAGTTATGAAACATTTAATTACAATTACAGTTATGCTTGTAATAGCATTATGCGCTTCGTGCGACAAAAAAGGAAATAATGATGATGAAAATGGCAACAATTCTTCTAATGGCAGTTCAACTACTGTTACTAAAAAATATGTTGTTGGAAATTTCTACAACGAAAATGGCGTTCAAGGTATCGTCTACAAAATTACTGATAAAGACAGTCTACATGGAATGATTATTTCATTAGACGAAATTTCTAATTGTAAATGGATAGCAGATACAACACTCGAAAAAGTGGAAACAAGGGCAACAGATGGAAACAATGGAATGGATAACATGGATACAATCAAAATGCTTAATATTGACGATTATCCTGCTTTCAAATGGTGTGACAGCAAAAACACAAACAGTGTTACAGGTTGGTATTTACCTGCATTAAACGAATTAGACGAAATTTATAGAGTGTATGCAAACACTGCTCTTTCCTTTTCAGATTCAATAAAAACCAATGGAGGTACAGATTTTAGTCCTCTTATTTATTGGTCTTCAACTGAAGTGCCACCCCCAAGTAAACCTATTAGCGCTCAAACTATAGATTTCAACAATGGACACTCGGATAATACGCCTAAAAGAACACCACTCTCTGTCCGCGCTGTGCGCGCTTTTTAATTTAGCGCATACTAAAAAGATATTTCTATCAAAATAATACTGAACAAACCATATCCATTGTGATATGGTTTGTTTCTTTTTATTATCCTGTCAATTTTTATGCACGTTGAGAAGATTGTATTTAAATACACAATATTTCACGCTTTATACAGTTAATATGTTATAAATAAAATCACACTTGACCATGTTAGATAAAATATTCTATGGAAATACACTTGAAGATTGGGGTATTTCACTTATTATCATTGTTTCTGCATTAGTATTGAACAAACTCATCATCTTGTTGAACAAACATGTTATTCAAAAAATAACAGCAAAAACCTCCAACAAATATGATGACATCCTGTTTAAAAATCTACAGACCCCTGTTCTATTAGGAATTATATTGCTGGCAATATGGATATCAGCAACAAGACTTTCTCTGCCAATAAAAATTCATGATTTTATTTCCAAATCATACCAAATACTCACGGTGTTAAACATCACCTGGTTTATTGTAAAAATGATCAATTCGCTCTTGGACGAATACATCCGCAAAACTGCAGAAAAAAATAAATTAGACAATCTGACTGCTGATAATAGACTGATGCCATTGATTAAACGAACTGTCATCTTCGTCATTTGGGCAATAGGAACAGTGATGGCATTAAATAATGCAGGCGTTAGTGTGGCGGCTTTGTTGGGAACATTAGGTATTGGCGGTATTGCTATTGCTTTGGCAGCACAAGATACTGTGAAAAATATTATCAGTGGAATTACGCTCTATATTGACCGTCCCTTTAGAATTGGCGACAGAATACGATTTGACACTATCGACGGTTATGTAGAAGATATTGGCATTAGAAGTACAAAAATACGTACATTAGACAAACGAATTATTACTTTACCTAACTACAAGATAGTAGATACTTCTATCGAAAACGTTACAGAAGAACCCGGACGACGAATTGTTATGAAATTAGGCTTGACCTACAACACCTCCCCCGATAAAATGAAAGAAGCCATTACCATTTTAAAATCAATACCTCAGACTATACAGGATGTAGAACCTGCAAATTTATCCGCTATCTTTTCTGACTTTGGAGACTCCGCACTGATTATTACCTTTATCTATTTTATCAATAAATCTGCTATTGATCTATTTGAAACTATATCAATCGTTAACTTTCAAATACTCACTCAATTTAATCAAGCTGGGTTGGACTTTGCTTTCCCTACGCAAACTATTTATATCGAACAATAGATACTATCAAGAAAATAAACTTAACATTATAATAAATTTTTCAATATGAAATATTCACAAAAAACATCGCTATTAGTTACCATCCCTTTTATCTTATTTGGAACAGGGTGGTTATTTTCCGTATTAACATTTAATCATGTTAATAGTTTTGGGACACTCTTTATGTATATTGCCATTGCATCCATGTTTATTTTATTGGGGACAGGCTGGGTAAACGGATTTCCTCGCTGGTCTTTCCCTGCTATTGGATGTTGTTTGTTTATGAGTTGTTATTTTATGGGGGTCAGTATTCCTGTTATCTCAAAAAGCCTGTTAAGTGTATGGGCGTGGCTACCTTTTCTTATCACTGTCATAATATGTAGCCTCTTAAAACCCTCTCTAATCCCCTTTAAACAATTGTTTTCCGATATTAGACAACATCCTGCTTCCCTTCTATTAATGCTATATGGTATAATACCTTTTATTGTCATTGCCATCTGTGATGAAATATATTCCCCTCAAATAATTCCAGCAATAGTAATCATTACATTGATGTTAGCGGGAGGAATCTATTATTTCTTTAGAAGCAATAAAAATAAAATCAAAACAGCCGTCATTGTATCTACAGCTGTTATTTCAATAGGAATTGCTTTATCCGTTTGTTTCTCCGCATAGGATTCTATCCTAAGTAGTGTCTGTCTATAAAGTATCTTCGTAAAAATCAACGCCGTCATTGCGAAGGAGAAACGACTGAAGCAATCCCTCGAAAGCGCGAAAGCCCGACATATCATCTCTACGGGATGACATGTCAATATTACAATGACGTAAAATATAACAAACGTGTAATCAAATGGGTTACTTCGTCTCATAACCCATATTTTTGCTGACTTTTCACAAACGTCATTGTTCTTTTTTCTCAACACCTTGGTGGAGGGTAGAGTATACCAATGACGATAAAGAACTATTTTTTCTTTTTTGCGCAACATTGCGCAATCTCTAAAAATGATTTTTCAACATTGCGCAACGCTGCGCAATCTCTAAAAACTATTTTTCTTTTTTGCGCAACGCTGCGCAATCTATAAAAATCATTTTTCAACTTTGCGCAACGCTGCGCAATCTCTAAAAAACATTTTTCAACTTTGCGCAATATTGAGCAATCTCCAAAAACTATTTTTCAAAATATTTGTTCCTATGGGATAGGACGTCTATCTTAATAGCGCCTCATTGGGGAATAGTGAACATTATTTGGAAATATACCGACTATATAGACAGACTCTAATTAACAATGAATAATGAATTTATGTGTTTACGGACTGACACAAATTATTTATTCATTACTAATAAACAAATTTATTTATTGGTAATAAATAAAATATATATCTTTGCACTTTCGGATAAATGTAAGAAAAATGATACAACAATCTTTAATTCAAGAAGTTTTACTTTCACAGAAACAGAAAATATTACATCAGCCACTAGGTTTGAAAAGAGAAATTCTACCCTTTTTCCCTGATATGAATACATTTGCTTTAATCATTTCAGGCATTCGTCGATGCGGAAAAAGTACGCTATTGTTACAATTACTCAAAAACAATAACTCCCCTTCGCTTTATATGAATTTTGAAGACCCGCGTCTGTTTGGCTTTGAACTGTCAGACTTTCGTCTGTTAGACAATATCATCTCAAAAGAAAAAAGTGAAGCGCTGTTCTTTGATGAAATTCAAATTATCGACCATTGGGAACTATATATCAGACAAAAATTAGATGAAGGTTTTAAGGTCGTTATTACAGGTTCAAACGCATCTATGCTTAGCCGTGAATTAGGTACAAAACTCACAGGTAGACATATTACAAAAGAACTCTTTCCATTTTCCTATCGTGAATTTCTATCCTTCAAATCACTGTCTCCAGATGCCAAATCGTGGGAAAAATATACAAATACAGGAGGATTCCCCGAATTTATTAAAAATAAAAATACTGATATTTTATCAGAATTATTATACGATATTCTCATCCGTGATATTGCAGTATGACATGGCGTTCGTGATGTAAATACATTGAAACGCCTTGCTATCTATTTGATCTCAAATGTCGGATCACTTGTAACTGCAAATAAATTACAACAAACCCTAAACATGAAAAGTACCGCTACTATTTTAGACTATTTTTCATTTTTGGAAGATACTTATTTAGTCAGTTTTTTGCCGAAATTCAGTTACTCAATGAAAAAACAAATGATTAATCCAAGAAAGATATATGTAATAGATACGGGTATGATAAAAGTAGCTTCAACTTCATTCTCCAAAGATGAAGAACACAAACTTGAAAACCTTGTCTATTGGGAACTTCGTCGAAAAGGAAAAGAAGTATACTATTTCAATGAAAATGGTTGTGAATGTGATTTTATCCTGATGAAAAATAACAAAGTAGAACAGATTGTACAGGTTTGCTATGAACTCACTCCTGAAAATACAACACGCGAACAACGTGGCTTACACGAAGCAATGAAGTTTTTTAATACCGATAAAGGAATAATTATAACAAATAATCAATCGGATACTTATATTTTCAACGGACAACAAATTAATGTGAAACCCGCTTATCAATATTTTTGTGATTATCCCCAAAATGAGTTATAAGTTTTGTGCGTTTAATAAGAGAAAAAATGCTACCTTTGCCGAATTATTTTTTGATAACTAAACAATACATACGATATGGAATATTTGGCAAATAGAGTACTAAAAATGTCAGAATCAGAAACACTTGCAATGACAAGAATTGCTCGTGAATTAAAAGCCCAAGGCAAAGATATTATCAGTTTAAGTATAGGAGAACCTGATTTTAATACACCTGAAGAAGTAAAAAATTACGCAAAACAGGCTATTGACGATAATTGGACACATTATCCGCCTGTCCCCGGCTACCCTGAATTACGAGAAGCTATCAGTAAAAAATTTAAACGTGATAATAACCTGAATTATTCACCCGAACAGATTATCGTTTCAACAGGAGCAAAACAATCTATTTATCAAGTCGTAATGTCTCTTGTTAATCCCGATGATGAAGTCATAATTCCTGCTCCTTACTGGGTGTCCTACAAAGAAATTGTCAAAGTAGCTGAAGGTAAATGCGTATTTATAAAAACGACTTTGGAAAATGACTTTAAAGTTACCCCTGCTCAATTGGAAGCCGCTATCACAAACAAAACAAAATTAATCATGTTTAGCAGTCCGTCCAATCCTACAGGAATGTTATACTCTAAAGATGAACTCAAAGGAATTGCAGATATGTTGTCCCGCCATAAAAATGTATTCGTAATGGCTGACGAAATATATGAACATATAAACTTTCAAGGCAAACATGAAAGCCTCGCACAATTTGACAAAATAAAAGAACAGGTAATCACTATCAATGGCGTTGCTAAAGGATTTGCCATGACAGGATGGCGACTTGGTTACATAGGCGCTCCACTTGCCATCGCAAAAGCCTGTGATAAATTGCAAGGACAGGTAACCTCTGCCACCTGCTCTATTGCGCAAAGAGCAGCAATCAAAGCTATGGAAATGAACCCAAAAACAAGTAAAGATATTATTTCCATGCGTAATAAGTTCAAAGAAAGAAGAGATATGATGTTTCATTTACTGCAGGAAATACCGGGAGTAAAAACCCGTCTGCCGCAAGGAGCTTTTTATTTCTTTCCCGAAGTCAACAGTTATTTTGGAAAAAAATATGACAAATACACTATCAACGATAGTAATGATTTAACAATGTATTTATTATACGAAGCAAATGTTGCTTTGGTACCGGGCGCTGCTTTTGGAGATGATAATTGTATTCGTTTCTCGTATGCTACTTCAAATGAATTGCTTGTCGAAGCTATCAAACGTATTAAAAATGCCCTGTCTAAATTACAATAGGAATTAAACGCGAAGGCGCGAAAGAGACTGTGTGAAAACATACAAAAACGTCCCAATAACGCCGTCATTGGTAGGCAATACAACGGTAGCGTTAATTAGCGTCTGTCTTTAAAGTACAATTATGAATTATGAATTATGACCCGAAGCGAAGCGGAGAGCAGCGCAGCTAATTAGGCTGACGCACGAAACCGCTTAATCAGCGTCATCATTGCGAAGGAAAAATGTCCCGTTAGGGACAAAATGTTGGTA
>JAIROC010000068.1 GCA_031257735.1 Bacteroidales bacterium
TCCGAGTTGCATGCGATATGTCCGGGAAATTGTTCGACGTCAGGAACAATTATCGTGTTGGCGGCTTCCCATGCTGCGCCACAAACGCCTTTACCGCGCCTTATCCGGGTGCAGGCAACCTGTCCCTGAAAAGGAGCCAGTACAAGTTCTTCTTCTTTCAATAGTTATTAGTTCAAGAGAATTTAGAAGCAGGTAAAAGAGTTATTGAAAAATACCCTTCTTGAGCGGGTCAAAATGCTGTACCCGGGGCGTGAATTATGTTTCTACAATTTTTTCTGTTTTTAGGTTTTTGGTTATTTTTAAGTTTTTAAATTTTTGGACACCTTCGTATAGCATGTTTTCTATTATTTCGCCGATTTCGCTACGTTTTGATTTTTCCCGGATGATGTATTCGAATATTTGCCTTGTCTGATAGGATATATCATTCTTCATTTTTGTGTAGGCAGAGACATGTTCATTTACCGATAACATACAGTTTAATAATCCAATATATTCTGATTCATTATCAGGCAGGTAAAAGAGTAAAAAGTCACTGTTTTCCATATCGGTAGCATCAAAATAGAAAGAAAATTTACTGCTTTTATCGGTTTTGTCCAACGCTTCCACGATCCAGATATATTTCGGCAAACTGTTTGTCAGTATTTGTAATAATATGTTTCTATACAGAGATTTATCTATATATGTATTTTCCCGTTCCATTAAATTTTTCTTTAATTGGGCTACGGTGGTTAAATAGATATTCCACAGGATATTATAATCTTTATTTCCGGGAAAAGCACAGGTATTTAATTCTTCTGTAATATCCAAAATTTTTTCAAAAGAGATGTGAATTTTGTGATATAAGGGAACAATCATCGTCAGCAATTCGAATTCCACATTCTTACCCATTTTTTTGACAGCCCAATCTGTGCCTTCAAAATGGGCGTTATTTTTTTTATCAAATTTCAGTCTTGTAAATGGTCCACTCTGGTCGTCGTGTACGTATATTTCATCTATTAATGAGGATTTCAGGCATAATTTAACCTCGGATTCTTTTCCTTTAGGAACTATGTCATATCCCAATGCAGTAAGACAATGATATTCCGGTTCGTAAACGGATGATTTCAGTTTCACTGCTATAATGACCGGCAATTTAGCTTTTAAATAGGCATATAAAAACGCTTTTACAGGGACTGAGGTAAAGGATTTAAATGACAGTGCATGCAATCCCTGTTCGGATATGGATTTTATAATTTCCTTGGGGTTTAGTCCTTCACTTCCGGCTGTTTTTCTGCCGGTGGCCTGTAATGTAATTTCGTAGGGTGTAGGGATTTTATGGTCAAATAATTTGCTTGTACACTGATAGGCTACCCACAATGCGGTTGTGGCACATACGAATATTTGACTATCCTGCTCCTGATAGGCTACAGAATCGACACTCAGCTCTATGCCGAACAGGGTTACATCGTATTTTCTTATAGCATCGTAGTATCGCTTTCCCTTTTTCGGTTTTTTTTTGTCTTTATCTTGTCCGTACGTTTTGAGACATGTTTTACCAAACACTGTAAATGGAAGTGGTTTGATCAAGCTAAATCCACAATAGCTGTTTTTAAATTCAGGGAGGAAAGATGTTTTTTCCCGGCTGAAACAGGTAAGAAAGTCTTGTAATACGTCTGCGGTAAAATGCAGGGAAAAGAAGTGCAGCCTTATGCATCTCCGGCTATAGTGTTTGAAGCATCTGTTATAGTAATGTGAGTGATCTTCAATATATTGTCGGTCTCTGTAATTAAATTCAAAAACAATGGTTTTGACTTCAATTTCTTTCAGATAATGCGCAAAGTATAAAAATCTCTTATTTTCTTTATCGTATTCGGAGAGATAATGTTTACAGCCGGAATTTTCTATGGTATCAAAAATAGAATTTACTATCTCATTGTCTGGTGTTTTCTCATTTATATTGATTAACGCATAATTTCCCTGTGAAGAAAACATAATAATACCTCCTTTTTCTTTTCATCGGTAAAGACCTGTCGTTTTTTTCATATGGTAAACGACTGGTTCATTATTACTTCGGGTATTATTTTCGTTGTTTTGTAGAGAGTGTCAAATTCGGTTTGATTTTCCTTAAACTTTTCCATCTCTTCCTCTAATGTAAAGGATTCCCGGCCTAATGTGATTAAGCGATTGGCGTTGCACTTTTTTTTGTATTCTTCGATTTGTTCATTTGTAAGTTCGGGTTCTGCGTAACGTACATCCGAATGGAGTTTGTTTTCGTCAGACACGTTGTTTGTCTGGGGTGAAGTTATTTCTTTGCTCATGATATAATTTATAAAAAAAACGCCACAAGATACGAAATATTATTTTCACCTGCAAATTTTTCGTTGTTTTTTTTTAACAAAAGGACAGGATATTCTATTTTGTTATATAAACGTCTGAAATGGGGACTGTTCGGTGGAAGATTTCCGCGATTATTTTTCTTTGGCAACTGTGTTTATTTGCGTTTCGCGTTCAAATTTTATTGAATCAATTTTGAATCTGTATTTTTTAAATTGATGGTCTTCGATTTCCCATTCGAATCTTTCTTTTTTTCTTGTTTCTTCTCTTTCAGAGAGCATTATGTTATATGTCAGATTACCGGCTGATATTATGAATGTTGCAATTACGCTCATAATTACACTCATATTTACGTCCATATTTTTTCTGATTGGTTTCTTTTTTGCCGGTTTTGCTGCATTACTATTAAGCCGGACATCTTCGGATTCGGGTTGATTATTTCCCTTCGTATCACGAATAATCGACAGTGAAAAAATAATGCCAATCAGAAGAATAACATAAACAGATAATGTTCTTAATATGCTGTTTCCGCTAAAGAGGAGATATGGCCACAGTATGAATAACAGTATGCACGATGCGACTCCGATTGATTTTACGTTATATTTCATGCGTACATTATTTATTTTTTAACATTTCGGTAACATAGAACTCACAGCATGTTCATAACTCTTTGGCGCAAGCCGTTTTGCATGTTCGTTTCATGT
>JAIROC010000072.1 GCA_031257735.1 Bacteroidales bacterium
CAACTGCAAAAATATCGCAATTCGTATTTCTTTGCAGGTCGCACCGACGTAAGGTATCTGTCTGTGATCTTTATCGGAAAAGATAAGTATGAAATAGAAGAAATAAAATGAGCTATGAGTTATGAGTTATGCCCCGAAACGAAGCGGAAAGCAGCGTAGCTAATTATTTTAGTTTGCGTCAGCATAACACAAGCAAGAAATTCATAATTCATAATTCATAATTCATAATTCCAATTGCATAGATAATTCTTCCCATATTTTCATAGCAAGTTGCAGTTCTGTTTGGGAGATTTGATATTGTTTATACAGTTCTCCAGAGGCAATTTCCTGTTGATAATGTTCTGTATCGGATAATTTTTCATTTAACTGTTCAATCACTTGTTCCAGATTGTGGATAATTTCTTCCTGTTTTTCAATTTGTTTTTCTAATTTTCGGACTTGTTTTTCTTTTTGTTTTTGTTCTTCCCACGATAGTTTTTTATTATTGATTTCGTCATGGGTTGGAGTTGTTTTGGAAGTTTTTATATCTAAACTTTGTAGAGAATATAAATTTCGTTTTTCGAGATAATAACCAATATCACCCAGATACTCTTTTACAGTACCATTTTGAAATTCAAAAACCTTATCGGTCAAACCTTGCAAAAAGTCGCGGTCATGCGAAACGATTATCAAAGTTCCATCATAACGCAAGAGTGCGTTTTTGAGTACATCTTTAGACTGCATATCCAAGTGATTGGTAGGTTCATCCAAAATCAACACATTATAAGGATGTAATAATAGTTTAGCCAAAGCCAAGCGCGCTTTTTCTCCCCCTGACAAAACACTGACTTTTTTTCCAATATCATCATTATCGAAAAGAAAACTGCCCAATATTGCCCGAACTTTTAGACGCATATCTCCTGTAGCAATATCGTCAATTGTTTCGAAGACTGTCTTTTGGGGATTTAACAGGGTATTTTGATTTTGTGCGTAATAACCTGTTTTCACCATGGAACCTATTGTCAATTTGCCGGAAGTAGGTTCTAATTCTTGCTGTAACATGCGAATAAGGGTTGTTTTACCTTCTCCATTTCTTCCAACAAAAGCAATTTTTTCTTTTCGTTGAACTACAAAATTCAAATGTTGCAAAACAGGTTTCACCTGATAGGTTTTGCAGAGATTTTCGGCTTCAAAGACAACTCTATCCAATGCAGGCGCAGGCGCAAACAAAAAATGAATATGTGATGTATCCATATCATCGACTTCCACTGCATCTATCTTTTCTAACAGTTTTATTCGACTTTGCACTTGTTTTGCTTTGCTTGCTTTGTAACGAAATCGTTCTATAAATTTCTCTATATTGGCAATTTCTTTCTGTTGATTTTCAAAGATAGACTTTTGATGTTCTATTCGTTCCAATCTGCGATTGACATATTCCGAGTAATTGCAGTTATAATCAAATATGCTTCCCAAAGTAATTTCAATAGTTCGTTTACATACTTTATCCAAAAACATTCTGTCGTGTGAGACCAAAATGACCGTTCCCGAATAGGATTGCAGAAAAAATTCTAACCATTGAATAGACAGTATATCCAAATGATTGGTAGGCTCATCCAACAGAATAATTTCCGTTTTTCCGAGCAGGATTTTAGCCAATTCTACACGCATTTGCCAACCAGAGCTAAACTCGTTTAAATTCCGTTCAAAGTCTGTTTTCTGAAATCCTAACCCAAGCAATACTTTTTCCGTTTCCGCCTCAATATTATTTGCTTCTAAATAGGTATATTGATGATTTAAATCAGCCAAAGACTGCAATAGTTTTGCATATTGAGGAGAATCGAAATCTACAGTATCAGCAATTTGCCTGTTTATGGATGCAATTTGTTTTTCAAGATTACGAATTTCAGTAAAAGCAGACAGGGCTTCTTCCCAAACAGTTTTATCCGTATTAATTTGCATTTCTTGAGCAAGATAACCTACTTTATGTCCTGAAGTAATAACGATAGTTCCTGTTTCAGGTTGTAATCGACCTGCGAGAATATTCAACAGTGTCGTTTTTCCTGCTCCATTTTTCCCTACCAGACCTATTCTATCATTATTACCAACAACAAAACTGACTTTATCAAATAAATTTGTTCCTGTAAAATGAATTGATAGATTATTTACTGTAATCATTCTGCAAAAGATTATCTTTCTCTATTTATGCAAACGTTTATCTCCATATTGTATTAACTGCCCAAGTAACAATATCAAATCAGTAAATAAGATACCTGCATGTGCATTTTGTTCTATATTACGGATAGCTTCATTGATAGCATTTACCACCTTGTCTCCATTTTCTTTGTTGATAAAGGGGAAAAATTTCACAAGCCATTCTGCTTCTTCGGCGGAAGATTTTACCAGCTCGGAGGCGCCACAATTAGTAAGAATACATTTTCTGACCAAGGTTAAAGCATAACGTAAAAAAGATTTTTGATTTTCCCGTCCCAGACTTGCCAATTCTTTTATCAATACTGCGATTTCATGGAAATTGATTTTTTTGGGATCATTTGTAAAATAACAAATACGATATGCAGAACGCATCATGGAGATAAATCGATTAAAATTTTCTTTCTCCATGACTTTCCGTCTATCTACATGAAAAGCATCTATCAGATTATTATCTGTTATAGAAGCAATTTCAAGCGCTTCTTCAGGGGTATAGTCTAATTTTTGAGAAATTATATCCGTATAGTCTTTCGTATTAAATTTGTTGATCTTCACCAATTGCAAACGGGAAAGAATAGTTGGCAATATTTGTCCACTGTTTTCACTTATCAAGATAAACAATGTTTTTCCGTCAGGTTCTTCCAAAATTTTAAGCAACTTATGTCCCATGGGGGCGTATATTTTTTCCGCCATCCAAATAATGAATACTTTATATTCTGATTCGTATGGTTTTGTTGCCTGATATTCCAAGATGCGGGATATATCATTTTTATTGATATATGTTTGTTTATTTTCTATTTCCAATTTTGCATACCAATCGTCCAGCGAAAACAAAGCATTGGTTTCTGTAACGATCTCACGCCATTCATTATAAAAGGAAGCAGATTCATTATCTTTTTTCACTTTTGTAGTAAGGGCATTAGGAAAAAAGAAATGCAAATCAGGATGAGCCAAATTTTTATATTTCAGGCAAGAACGACAAACGCCACAAGAATCTGTTTCTGTTCTGTTTTGGCAACTAATATACTGTGTATAGGCTATTGCCAATCCTAAAGTATGTGTTCCTGTCTGTCCTAAAAATAGTTGAGCATGACTCACCCGTTGATGATTAACCGTGTTGATTAATAGTTGTTTTATTTGTTGTGAAACAAGTACATCAGCAAAAAGCATTTAAATTTATTTAGTGTTAATATGTAAAACTAATTCTTTAATCAATTGACACAATTTAGGTTCGGTTTCATTGGCAGCCTTTAAGACTTTTTCATGAGAGACCTTTTCAATCGTGCCACATCCATTTATTTCTCCCAAATCAGTAATCACCGAAAATGCTACGCAACGCATTCCCGAATGATGAGCAACAATTGCTTCTGGAACCGTGGACATGCCAACACAATCGCCTCCTAATTTATGAAACATCCGATATTCGGCAGGGGTTTCAAAAGTGGGTCCCTGTGTGCCAACATAAACTCCTTTTTGATATTTAATATTGTTCTCCAAAGCAATTTGTTCTGCCAAAGCAATTAGTTCATTGGAATAAACCTCGTTCATATCTGGAAAACGATCGCCCAATGATTGTTCATTTTTTCCTCGCAAAGGATGTTCAGGGAAAAAATTAATATGGTCAGTAATAAAAACAATATCTCCAACTGTATAATTCGGATTTATTCCTCCGCTTGCATTGGATAATATGAGTGTATTTATACCCAAGGCTTTCATCACCCGAACAGGGAAGGTTATTTCTTTCATATCGTAGCCTTCATAATAATGAAAACGTCCTTGCATCGCCACGACTTCAACCTGATGAATATTTCCTATCAGAAATTTACCCTCATGACCCTTTACCGTAGAGACAGGAAAATTTGGAATGTCTTTGTATAAAAGTGTTTTTTGGACGGTAATATCTTTTGCCAATCCATTTAACCCGCTTCCCAATACAATTCCAATTTTAGCTTGTATATTAAATTTACTGTTTATATAATCAACTGTATTTGTTATATTTTTCAACATATTCTTGAATTTGGTTTTCAAATTCTTCCTGATATTTTCGATGAAATTTTACTTCTATAGGAAGATAAAAAACAGGTAACTTCTCAATCTCTTTTTTAAATTCACTATCAAGTAAACGTACGGCATCTTTTTCTGTTGTGATAACGGCACAATTTTTTCGCATGGAATGTTCCAAAGCATACTGCATTTTTTGAATATCTTTTTTTGTAAACCGATGATGATCAGAAAAGACAAGTTGTTGTTTTTCGGGAAAATTAGTCCTTATATATTCCAAAAAAGGATACGGATTAGCTATGCCACAAACAGCGACGACGCTTCGAACATTGTGCGTAGGTATTTCTTCTGCTTTTCGGGTCAATGGCAACAACTTTCCGAACTCAATATAAGAGAAATAAACTTTTTGGTGAGGCAATGGATTTACTTTATTCAGTATTAATTTTTCTTCTATTGTTGGTATTACTTTGGGTGATTTTGTGATAATAATAATATCAGCCTCTTTTGCAGCAGACCTTCCTTCACGGAGATTGCCAACAGGAAAAACAAAATCCTGCATATAACTATGATAATAATCTGTCAATAAGATAGACATTCCGGGCTTTAACGGCAAATATTGATAAGCATCGTCTAACAAAACAACATTTGTTTCGGGTAATTTTTCATATATTTTGTTCAAGCCCTTTATTCTGTTTTTAGACACGACTACCGAGACCGAAGTATGTTTTTTGTAGAGTAACAAAGGTTCATCTCCGACCTCTTTACTTGAAGATAAGGAGTCTACAAATCGAAAGCCATTTGTTTTTCTACCATATCCGCGACTTAATATCGTCAGATGATATTTGTCCAATAATCGTATGAGATATTCGATATGAGGTGTTTTTCCCGAACCTCCCATACACAAATTGCCTACGCAGATAATTGCTTTATCAAACGTTGTTCGTCGTTCTTTCTGGTAGAATTTTCGTCTAATCACCATGAAAATGCTCCATAAAACGGAAAATGGGAAAAGAATATATTTATACATGATTACATAAAATGGTATTTATCAAATAAATAAAAAGAATAACTGCATCTCATTTCAGATTGAAAATCGATTGTGCTAAAGTAACATTTTTTTTTGTAATTTTGGACAAAATAAAAAAATAAATTTATGAACAAGAATATTAGTCATATAATAGAATACTTAGAACAAATAGCGCCTGTATGTTATCAGGAAAACTATGACAATGCAGGATTACTAATAGGTAATCCAAATACTATCTTGCGGAAAGGATTAATTTGTCTTGATGTTACAATGCCGGTATTAAATGAAGCTATTGAAACAGATTGCAATCTCATCATTTCGCATCATCCTTTGATTTTTAATCCACTGAAAAGAATAACAGGAAATTCGCATTGTGAGAATATAATTATTCAAGCGATTAAAAACGATATTGTTCTTTATGCTATTCATACCAATTTGGACAATATTTTGTCTGGCGTAAATCAACGTTTTGCAGAAAATTTACATTTGACAAATATTCGTATACTTAGTCCTTCTCATAATAATCTTTATAAACTTGTAACATATACCCCTAAAAAATATGTAGATCAGGTCAGGAACAGTTTATTTAAGGCAGGTGCGGGTCATATTGGCAATTATAGTAATTGCAGTTACAACATGGATGGAATCGGAACATTTAAGCCTAATGAACAAGCAAATCCTTTTGTAGGAAATAAAAACGAAATACATCATGAAAATGAAGTTAGAACAGAAGTTATTTTTCCTGTACATCTGCGACAACAAATAATTCATACCTTAATAGATGTTCACCCTTACGAAGAGCCTGCTTTTGACGTCATTCCTTTAGCCAATGCAAATCCAAATATCGGTTTTGGTATGATTGGAGAACTTGACAATGAAATGAATGAACTACAGTTTCTACAATTTTTAAAAAATCAAATGCAATTGCCTTGTATCAAATACAATAAAATCAATGATAAACCTATCAAATCCGTTGCTTTGTGCGGGGGAAGTGGTTCTTTTCTTATACAGGATGCTATCAGGCAAAAAGCAGATATTTTTATCAGTTCGGAGTTTAAACACAATCACTTTATAGAAACCGAAGGAAAAATATTGTTGGCAGATATAGGGCATTACGAGAGCGAGATACAAACAAAACAACTATTATATGACTTATTAATCAAAAAATTTAGTAATTTTGCAGCCTCAATGAGAGAACAAAATCCTGTCTCTTATTTATAATTATACGTGTACAAAATATTCTAAAAATGGTAATCGCAAAAGAAGATAAAAAACTGGAAATCAAAGATGATAATGAAGTAACGGTGAAATCAAGCGCCAAAAAAACAAAGGTCAAATCCAAAGAAACAGTGGAAGAAAAAACCAAAGGAAAATCCAAGAATAAGGCAATTGAACAGGAAAATGCAAAAGTAAGCGCAAAAACAAAGGTAAGCGCAAAAACAAAAACAAAAGAAAGCGCAAGTGTAGAAGAAACTGCAAAAGCAAAAGCAAAAGCAAAAGAAACTGTAAAAACAAAAGCAAAAGCAAAAGAAAGCGCAAATGTAGAAGAAGTTGCAAATGTAGAAGAAATTGTAAATGTAGAAGAAACTGTAAATGTAGAAGAAGCTGCAAATGTAGAAGAAGCTGCAAATGCCAAAGAGAAAAGAAAGGGAAGAGGGAAAGGAAGAAAAAAAACTGTAACTGTAGAAGATAATGAGATAAATGTAGATAAATCAGTGGAAAATACACTGATTACACTCTATAAATTGCAAACTATCTACTCACGTATTGATAATGTTCGCATTATAAGAGGGGAATTGCCTTTGGAAGTAAGTGATTTGGAAGATGAATGTTTAGGATTACAGGTCAGAATTGATAAATTTGAAGAAATTGTTAAAGATTATCAGAAACAAATATCTGAAATGCAGGAAACAATTAAAAGATCACACATGCAAATCGCTAAATATAAAGAACAATTAGACAATGTTCGAAATAATAGAGAATTTGATGCCTTGAGTAAAGAAATTGAATACGAAGAACTCGACATCCAATTGAACGATAAAAAAATTCGTGAATATATTGCTAAAATCTCCGATAAAAATGTTGAAATCGAAAGCCTCAGCAAAGAATTAGCTCATGCAAAAGTAGATTTGAACATCAAAAAAGAAGAGTTAAATACCATTATTGGCGAAACTGAAAAAGAAGAAAAAGAATTGTTGCAACGAGTAAAACAACAGGAAACTAAAATTGAACCCCGTATGCTTAACGCCTTTATGCGTATTCGTACAAATATGCGTAATGGATTAGCAACGGTGAAAGTAGATAGAAACGCCTGCGGTGGTTGTTTTAATAAAATCTCTCCGCAACGTCAGTTAGATATTCGTATGCATAAGAAAATTATTGTCTGTGAATTTTGTGGACGTATTTTAGTTGATGATGAAATTAATCGACTTGCATCCCTTTCAACAGATTAGTTCCTTCCCTTGCATACCTTAATAAAAGAAAGTATGAAATAAGTGGACAAGAAAATGCGATCCCCAATTTCTATTGGATTACTTCATGATATAACTGCGATCGCTTTTCTTTCTGCTTTTGCGCTTTCTGTTTTTTGGAAATATGTAACTTTGCAAACGTTTTCAGCTGAATATTTATGCAAGATACATCATTGATAGAGAATAAAATTGCTCGAAAAGGAAAATTATTGAAGAAGATTGGAATTATTCTTTGTGCCGTTATTCTTTCCTTTCTATTGCTTTCGACGGTTTTGACCTTTGTTTTTCAGGATAAGATTGCTAATATATTTTTAATGCACTTATATAAGACGACAAAGGTAGAAATCAAACATAAGAGTATTTCTTTTAGTTTGATACGAAAGTTTCCAATGGCGTCTTTGCAGATTAATGATATTCATGTCAAAGATTTGCAGGGAATCCATAACTTATTACAGGCAGAGAAAATATTTTTGCAATTCAATGTGCTGGATTTGTTGCGAAACAATTACACCATCCGACGAATTGATATTTCTAATGCCGATCTACATCTAATTATAAATGAAAAAGGAGAAAATAATTGGAATATCTTTCAGTTCAACGATTCTATACAGTCTGAAAATGTAGAAGTCCGTTTGAATACTATCCAATTAAATAAAGTCAAACTCTTATTCGAACATCATCCACAAAAGATAATCGTATCTTCTTTGGTGGAATATCTTTCGGCAAAAGGAAATTTCAGTGAGAATGTCTTTACTGCTCATCTTTCGTCCGATATGTTCATCCATGAATTATCGGTTGATAAGGTCGTTTATTTATCCGAGCAGCCACTTTATTTGCGAACAAAACTGTCTATCGATACAGAAAAAGATATTTATTCTATAGAAGGAGGAAATTTTGACCTTGACATTTTGAAATTTACGGCAAATGTTACACTGTCCAAACCTCAAGATAAGTTTTATTTGCAAACACACGTTGCCATTAAAAATGCTTATATTGAAAAGATAACAAGAAAATTGCCGAAACTCGTACAAATAAAAACTACTACACTGAAACCTGCAGGTGTTTTTTCCCTTACTTTTGATATGAATGGAGAAGTAGGAAAGAAAAATAAGCTGAACATAAAAGGTAAATTTGCATGGAAAAAAGGAAGTATTGAAAATATTGAAAATAATATCAAACTCTCAAAAGTAAAGATGGAAGGACAGTTTTCCACTACGATACCCCATACTCTTTCTGCTACCAAAATCGTAATTAAAGATTTTTCCGCCGAATTGAAACAGGGACAGTTTCAGGGGGCTTTGGAAGTGGAAAATTTAGACCAGCCTCTTGTGGCTCTCTCTGTCAATGGGGCGCTTAATTTGGAAGATTTACATAGCTTTATTCCTACAAATTATTTTTATAAGGTAACAGGAAATGCCGATATTGATATCTCCTTTAAAAATAAATTTACGCAATTGAAGAAAATAACAGCACAGGATTTTACACATTCTGACATTGAGGGAAATATTATTTTCTCAAATGTATTGCTGCAGATACGGGAAAATGAAAATATGCTCGAAAACCTGTCTGGTGATTTACGCTTTGATAATCAGGTGATACATGCCGAGAAATTAACAGGGATACTAAAAGGTAATCTATTTGAACTCAAAGGGAAAATTGAAAACGTATTCCCTTATATTTTGGATAACAAAAGTCGTCTACGTATCAATGCCGACATTTATTTGCCTGAATTGGATATGAATAAATTGTTTGCAAAGGGAATAAAAGGTGTCAAAAAAAATACAGAAAAACAACAAGAACAGGAATTGTTCTTTCCAGCTAATATGGATTTTGACTTTACCTTCAAAATGGATAAACTTTCATACAATCAATTTAAAGCACAAAATACAGAAGGTAAAGCCACGTTGTTCAAAAATATTTTGCAGCTGGAAAATCTACAAATGAATACCTGTGATGGTAAATTGCAAGCTACCGGACGTATTGCACAAACTGATAATGAAAATTATTCACTGAAATGTCAGGCAAATTTATCAGATATTAATATTCAAAAATTATTTTTCGCATTTGGTAATTTCGGACAAAATAACTTGACAGATAAAAATATTCGAGGTATCACTTCCAGCAATATAACATTCCATACAATACTTCGGAAAAATATTACCCTTGTGCCAAACAGTATTGTCTCGGAAATTGATGTCGTCATTGAAAATGGTGAATTGAATAATTTCCTGCCTCTGGAAAGCCTGTCCAAGTTTATCGCCTTGAATGAACTGAAAAATGTACGATTTGCTACTCTAGAAAACCGTATCCGTATCGAAAATTCAACCATAACCATTCCAAATATGGAAATCAAAAATAATGCTTTGGATTTGTTGATAATGGGTAAACATGCCTTCGCTGGAAATATAGATTATCATATAAAACTTCTATTGCAAGATGTACTCAGTAAGAAAATAAAAAATAGAAAACAAAAAGAAGACTTCGGAGACGTTATTGATGATAATACAGGTCAAGTTTATCTGCATCTTTTGGCGACAGGAAATATAGATAATCCCGTATTCAAATGGGATGCTCATTCCGCAAAAAAAGGATTCCAAAAACAGTTCTCCGACCAAAAACAACAAATTCAACAAATCCAACAACGAAATAATCCAACCACTACGCCAAATAATATCAAAGGAAAAGAGAAAGAGAAAGAAAAAGATTTGAATAACCCAAATAAACAACAACCCGAAATCGAAATCGAAGAAGATTGGTGATACTGCGCTTTTGTCTGAATCAGCCCCGTAGCGAAGCGGAGAGCGCCGTAGGTAATTTACAGAAATTACAGAATGAGCAGAATGAGATAGCGAAGAACAAACCAAACAACGCCGTCATTGTTGTGGGGGTATTTTTCATACAGCCTCTTTCGCGTCTTCGTGCCTTATTTTATTAAATTATTTTTTGCACAAACACGATAGTCGCATTAAAATTAATGTTACCTTTGCAAGCAGTTTATTGTGAAAATAAAACAGGGAATAAAACGACGGTTAAGGAACTTAATAAATCAACTAAGGTCAGATTGGAATAGAAAAAAATATGACAATATTTCAGAGATTAGAGACATTTGTACTAAAAACATTTAAGACAACTTTGGAAGTATTTTTGACAGCGCTCAAAATGAGTCCAAACGCGCAAGGGTATGTGAGTGGTTCTGTTACGGAGTTGCTTTTGAAGCAACATTTGGAAGGTTTAAATTATGAGGTAAAACGTATTCGCGAGAAATGGGAAGGCAAAAAACATCCTAGACACTATGGTGATTTCTATTTTCGTAAAAACGAAATGGATAATTGGTTTGTGTTGGAATCGAAAGGTGTAAAATCGAACTCTGAAAAGTGGCATAAACTCTACAACTACGATAATTTAAAGAAGTTTCTGTACAATCATTCAGAGAAATTGAGCTGGATTGACAGTAAAAAGGACATTGAAAAACAAATAATTGCTTGGATTTCAACTAATCTACCAAAGTTTGTAAACGAATACAGAGATAATCTTTACGATTATGAAGAGATACAAAAATACAACAGGCAAAACCATACAAAAGAAACCAGTAAATCTCGTGCTATTATCGCTTTGGATACATTTTCTCGTGATGAAATTAGTGATATGATTAAGGATCGTTTAGATTATTTGACATCGAAAATTCGAGTTTTGGAAACGCATTTTGTTTCGGGAATATCTGCTTCAAGCGAAAGAATGCAAGCTACACCAAGAAAAGACGAATTTAATGTAATTTCTGTTGATCTTGTGCTGCGTTTCGACGAACATAAGTTTGTTTTTGTAAATCCTAATCAATTAGAGTCGTCTGGTGAAAATGCCGAACATTTACAACAAAACTATATCATGGGCTTTGTCTTTCCGCAAACAGATGGTTCTTTGAAATTAGAATTGACAGAAGAATGGCTTGATAATTTTGATGATGTTTATGCAACTTTATCAGTTGAAAATGCTGTCAATGAAAATGATATGCAAATTGATAACAGAAACATTATAACTGAAGAATAATGGAAAACTTATTATTCAACACCCCGCTTTCAAAAGAAAATAATCTTTTGCGCAGATTTGAAGAAATTCATGACTTCATTTACGCAAATGACGGACTTTCTGCACAACAAGCACTTGAAGAGTTTGTGAAAATTCTTTTTGTGAAAATCTTTGATGAAAATAGCAAAGAAAATCTATTTTCACCCGTCAATTTTTCCGACTTATTTGAGAAGACAAAAGAAATTTATCCTGATATTTTCGACAAAGATGATAAAATCAAATTAAGCGATGTTGCAATAAAATTTGTAATCAATAAATTACAGAATATTTCTTTGCTTAACTCCTCTCAAGATGCAAAAGGGTTGGCATTTCAAAAATTTCTTTCATCTCACGAAAAAGACCGTCAGGGACAATTTTTTACGCCCGAACCTGTGATTGATTTTTGTGTTGCAATGATGAAGCCAAAGCCAAACGAGAAAATAATTGACCCAGCTTGCGGCAGTGGCGGCTTTTTGATGTCTGCTTTAAAATATATACAAGAAAATAATCGAAATATTGACATTCAAAATGTTATTTCAGAAAATATTTTTGGCTTTGATATAAACAAAAGTATCTTGCGTATCGCTAAAATGAAATTGCTTTTGGAAGCAAATATAAAAACAAATGTCTTATGTGCCAATTCATTGGAAAATGATGGAATGAATGATAATTTTGATTTGATTTTAGCAAATCCACCATTTGGAGCAAAAATTACGAATATTGAAATGCTTAGAAAGTTTGATTTGGGTTACAAATGGGTAAAGTATAAACACGATTTTTATAAGACAAAAAACATTCAATCTTCTCAAAATACGGATATCCTATTTATTGAACGCTGTCTGAAACTATTAAAGGAAGGGGGTAAAATGGGAATTGTATTGCCAAATGGTAATTTTGAAAATCCAAGTTTGGAATACTTACGTGCTTATATCAAGCAAAAAGCCAAATTATTAGCCGTTATCAAACTGCCACAGGAAACTTTTATTCCATTCGGAACAGGCGTAAAGACATCTATTCTGTTTTTGGAAAAAGACAGTCAAAACGATAAAAAACAATATGATATTTTTTGGGGGAAAGTTACAAAATTGGGTTATCAAGGTAATAAAAATGGTACGCTTCTTTATAAAAAAAATGAATTTGGACAAGTCATTAAAGACAAAAATGGACAGCCTATTTTAGAAGAAGATTTTAGTGAAATAGTAGAACAATACAACAACTTTAAAAATAATATTATAAAGATTACGAACAATTCATTTTCAATAAAGGATAATGAATTAAACGGACGCTTTGATTTCGATTTTTATTCACCTGAAAATAAAGTTTTTGATAGAACATTAAGAAATGGGAAAACGGTAAAATTGAATGAAATATGCAGTATCGTAAAAATAAAATCACCAAAACTTAAAAATCAGAATGAAACAGTTGAGTACGTAGAACTTTCAGATATTAACACTCATTCATTTGAAATTATAAACTCAACAACTTATCAGGTTTACGAACTGCCCAGCCGTGCAAGTTACGAAATTAAAGAGGGCGATATCATTACGGCTATTGCAGGAAATTCTGTCGGAACAAAAAAACACGCAACGGCTTTTGTATCCAAAGAATTTGATGGTTGTATTTGTACAAATGGGTTTCGTGTTTTGCGAAATTTTAAAATAGATACTTACTATTTTCTATATTATTTGCGTACAGAAGAATTTTTAAAACAGATGTTTATGTATCGAACAGGCGCTGCAATTCCAAATGTTTCAGATGCTGATTTAGCGAATATTGAGATTTATGTGCCTTTCGATAATGAGAAAGAAAAAATAAGCAACCAAATCCGTAAAGCATTTGAACTGAAACAAGCATTTAAAAATCAATTAGACAGTATTAAATTAAACATAGAATAATCGGGGATAATTAGAATAATTAGTGTCTGTCTATAAAGTATCTTCGCAACAATCAACGCCGTCATTGTTGTGGGGGTACTTTTTACACAATCTCTTTCGCGTCTTCGTGTTTTATTGTCAGTCTATTATAATATTTTTTGTAAGATTGTCTTTTCCTATTGAAAAAAAATGTACCTTTGGAAAAATTTTTTCAGCTATGTTGTCATACGATATAATAATAATCGGAAGTGGTCCTGGCGGCTATGTTGCCGCGATAAAAGCCTCTCAGTTAGGGATGAAAACTGCTGTTGTAGAACGTGCCGAAATAGGAGGAATTTGTTTGAATTGGGGTTGTATCCCTACAAAGGCTTTGATGAAATCAGCGCAAGTGTATCGTTATATGAAACATTGCGAAGATTATGGTATTATTTCAAAAGGAGATATTATTCCTGACTTTGAAGCTATTATTAAGCGCAGTAGAGGCGTTGCCGAAAGTATGAGTAAAGGAATACAGTATTTGTTTAAGAAAAATAATATTGATGTGCTTGCAGGAAATGGTAAAATATTGCCCAATAAAAATGTAGAAGTAACCGATGCAGAAGATAAAAAAACAATATACAATGCCAAGCATGTAATATTGGCAACAGGTGCATCTTCCAGACAGTTACCCAATCTGCCGCAAGACGGCAAAAAGATAATAGGTTATAAGGAAGCATTAACACTGCCCAAATTGCCCGAAAGTTTAATCGTTGTTGGTTCTGGCGCTATTGGCAGTGAATTTGCCTTTTTCTATAACAGTTTAGGGGTTAAGGTAACTCTCGTGGAACTTTTGCCCAATATTTTACCATTAGAAGATGAGGAAATTTCAAAACAGATAGAACGTTCTTTCCGTAAACAGGGAATTAAGTTGATGACGGAATCCTCTGTGGAAAATGTACAGATAGTTGATGATGTTTGTAAGGTTTCTATAAAGGATAAAAAAGGTTCTTTCGTTGAAATGGAAACGGAAATTGTACTCTCTGCGGTTGGAGTACAGACGAATATCGAAAATATCGGGTTGGAAGAAACAGGAATAACCTTTGAAAAAGGGAAAATTATTGTAGACGAATATTACCGTACCAATGTAGAAGGCGTTTATGCGATAGGCGATATTGTATCTGGACCTGCGTTGGCACATGTAGCATCAAGAGAAGCTATTGTCTGTGTGGAAAAGATAGCGGGACATCAACCTGATATTATTGATTATAACAATATTCCTTCCTGCACGTATACCACTCCTGAAGTAGCCTCGGTAGGGATGAGCGAAAAAAAGGCTGTCGAAATGGGATATGACATAAAAACAGGAAGATTTCCCTATACGGCATCAGGAAAAGCAGCCGCAGCAGGAAATAAGGAAGGACTAGTAAAAGTAATTTTCGACAGCAAAACAAACCTGCTTTTAGGTTGTCATATAGCGGGAGAAAATGTTACGGAAATGATAGCGGAAGCGGTCGTAATTAGACAGACAAAAACAACAGCAAATCAAATATTGGCGTCTGTACATCCTCATCCTACAATGTCGGAAGCATTGATGGAAGCAGTGGAAAGCGCTACAGGACAAGCCATACATTTATAATTTACAACTTTAAAATATATATTATGAAAGCATTTGTATTTCCGGGTCAAGGCGCCCAATTTAGCGGAATGGGAAAGAATTTATACGATAATCAAAAGTCAGCAAAAGAATTATTTGAAAAGGCTAATGACATACTGGGATTTCGTATCAGTGATATTATGTTCACAGGCAGTGAAGAAGATTTAAAACAAACACAAGTGACCCAACCAGCCATTTTTTTGCATTCTACTGTTTTGGTTGCCTCACTAAACAATATTTGCAAGCCAGATATGGTGGCGGGACATTCTTTAGGAGAATTTTCAGCTCTTGTTGCCAATAAATGTCTATCGTTTGAAGACGGTTTACAATTGGTATACAAACGCGCAATAGCAATGCAAAAAGCATGTGAGAAAACAGCGTCTACCATGGCGGCAGTTATCGGACTGAACGACGAAAAAGTTGCGGACATCGCCAGACGGGTTACGTCGGAGATAGTTGTCGCCGCTAATTTTAACGCACCCGGTCAGGTGGTAATATCGGGTTCTGTTAAGGGAATAGAAGAGGCAAGCGAAATTTTAAAAGTAAGTGGCGCTAAACGCGTACTTCCTTTAAAAGTGAGTGGCGCTTTTCATTCACCTTTTATGGAATCTGCCCATATTGAATTGAAAGAAGCTATCGAAAAAGTTAATTTCTTTTCCCCCACTTGTCCCATTTACCAAAACTATACGGCAAAAGCAAGTACTGATATTGCCGAAATAAAAAAAAATCTTATTGCTCAACTTATATCTCCTGTATTGTGGACGCAAACAGTTCAAAATATGGTCGCAGACGGAGCTACACATTTTACAGAAATAGGTCCAGGAAATGTTTTACAGGGATTGATTAGAAAAATCGCACAGGTAAATACTTCTGGCATTGATGGAAACAATAATTTATAAATTTATAATATATGAAACTTTTATTGATTAGTAACTCAACGAATTTTGGAGAAGCTTATTTGGCATGGTGTCAAACGCAGATAGAACTTTTTTGCGAACGTAATAATTTATCTGCAAACAGTAATTTGTTATTTTTCCCTTTTGCGGGGATTAAGGTATCAGGTAAACAATATCCTCACAGTTATGATGCTTATGAAGAACGTGTGCAGAATGTTTTTGCCAGATGGGGATATGATAATTTGTATTCCATTCATCGGTTTGAAAATAAGGATGAAGCATTGCAAAAGGCAGATTGTATTATTGTAGGTGGCGGCAATACGTTTCATCTTTTTGCAGAGATGCATAATTTTTCACTGATGGAAAAAGTAAGAGAAAAGGTTTGTAATGGCATTCCATATATTGGATGGAGCGCTGGCGCTAATTTGGCTTGTCCTACGCTTTGTACGACAAATGATATGCCTGTTGTTCAACCCAAAAGTTTTAAAGGATTAAATTTAATTCCTTTTCAAATCAATCCTCACTATATTGATCCTGATCCAACTATTGACGCAATGATTAAACATGGCGGAGAAACACGACAAGACCGTTTAAATGAATATCTTGCCGTCAACCAGAAAGTAACCGTTGTTGGACTTCGTGAGGCTTCTGCTTTATGGATAGATAATAACAAAATGATTTTGCGCGGAGGGAAAAAAATGATCATTATGCAGGACAAAAAAGACAGTTATGATATTAATCCGGGTAGCGATGTGAGTATGCTGCTTGAAAAATAAAATACGATAACAATACAATAGATGAACATAAAAAGAATAGTAGAATTGATAGAAGGAGAAATCATTACGGAGAATCCAAAATATGATATGCAGCTAACACACGCTTTTACTTCCGACCTGATGAGTGATGTACTAACCATAGATCATCAGCGGGATGATATTGCCCTGCTTACAGGACTCGCTAACGTGCAAACAATACGAACTGTGGAAATGGCAGGACTCAATTTGGTGATTTTGGTGCGTGGAAAAAAAGCAAATGCCGATATGATAGAAATAGCTAATGAAAACGATATTACTATTATAGAAACTAACTATTCTGCCTTTCGGACATCTGCTATATTGTATAATGCAGGGGTTAAATCGCTTTTTTAATCGGATAGCGGATGCAATTTGAGTATGAAGTAGTAGGTGGCGATTTTACCAATGCGGGATCAACTTCGAGTTCCGTAAAAAAAACATTGAAACAACTCAATGTCGATCCTGTTATCATAAAGCGTACCGTTGTAGCATTGTATGAAGCGGAAGTCAATATTGTAGCCCATGCCTACAAGGGAAAAATATATATAAATATAGAAGAGGATGCCATATCTATTCGTTTAGAAGATGAAGGTCCCGGTATCCCGGATATTGACAAAGCAATGGAAGCTGGTTTTTCTACCGCTTCGATTTCTGTACGTGAAATGGGGTTTGGTGCGGGAATGGGATTACCCAATATGAAAAACAATTCGGATAAATTGATAGTTACAAGCGAAGTCGGAAAAGGAACTACCATTGAAATTTATAACAAATTGCAATAAGAGTTTATCATTGGTATGGAAGAAATAAAAGAAAGTTTATATCACGCCCTAACCTTCAGAACAGAGTTATGTACAGGCTGTTCTCATTGTATGATGAAATGCCCTACGGAAGCTATTCGCGTTATAGATGGGAAAGCTATTTTAAATCCAGACCGATGTATTGATTGCGGTGAATGTTATCGTATTTGTCCTTACGGCGCTATCAGCGTTCGGCAGGATGACTTTGAAAAAATATATAACTACAAATACAGAATCGTATTAATGCCTGCGGTTTTTAGTGCGCAATTTCCGGATAAAATAACTTCTCATCAAATATATCGTGCTTTAATTTCTATTGGGTTTACGCATATTTACGAAACGGAGAGTTCAATAGAATTTTTGGTGAAACCCTATAACGATTATGTAAGAAATCATAAAAAGAAACCGGTCATTTCTTCTTTTTGTCCTGCCATTGTTCGTTTGATTCAGGTCAGATTTCCAACGCTGGTTGATAACATTATGCTCATAAAGCCCCCTATGGACGTTACGGCATTATATATTAAAAAGATATTTGAAGAAGAAAATATTGCTTTGGAGGAAACAGGCATTTTTTATGTAACACCCTGTGCGGCGAAAATTGCAGGTATCAAGAGTTCTGTATTAGGAGACAGCAGTTTGATAAATGGCGTGATTAATATGAGTTATCTATATAATAAGGTATACAGAGAAATTAAACAAAAAGGATTTGGGGTAGAAGAAAATCCAGCTGCGGAATTTAAATCCATGACACGAAACTCTGTGCGATGGTCATTGACAAAAGGAGAAATTCGCGTGGTTAATACAAATAGAAAACTCGCTATTGACCAAATAGAAAACGTTATTGACTTTTTGGAGAAGTTGGAAAATGAAAATATTGACAACATAGATTTTTTGGAATTACGCGCATGTTACCAAAGCTGTGCGGGAGGAATTTTATGTTCGGGGAATAAATTCCTAACAACAGAAAGAGCAAACAGACGTGCCAATGAAGTAGAAGATACCAAAATAAATAAACAACAATTAGAACGTCTTGCCCCTTACATGGAAGAAAATGTTCTTTTACAAGGTAAAATTCTACCGCGTTCTATCCTCAAATTAGACGATAATATGGCGGAAGCTATGAAAAAAATGAAACGTATCCACGAAATAAATAACATATTACCACAGGTAGATTGTGGTATTTGTGGTGCGCCTTCCTGTCAGGCTTTTGCGGAAGACATCGTCCAAAAAGCAATCGACATAAAAGGATGTATCTTCGTTCAGAAAATATTGGAACAAAACGATAAATTAGATATTACAGAAACTACAGAACTCATGATAAAAACATGGGGGATAGGCAAACTGGATAAAAGCAGAATAAAAGAACTAAATAACGAAGTAAATATTTAAAAAGACGTCTAAAATGAAAGTAAGAGAGTTGATAGAAAAAGCCGACTTGAAAGTTTTTTCAGCTGAAAAAGGATTGGATAATGACATATCGGGGGGATATACTTCCGACTTATTAAGTGATGTGATGGGAAACGCAGAAGCTGGTAACGTGTGGATTACTTTGCAAACACATAAAAACATAATCGCAATCGCTTCGCTAAAAGAATTGGCGGCAATTGTATTGGTAAAAGGATATGAACCTAATGAGGATACTTTGATACAAAGTCGTGAAGAAAACATTGCTATTCTCGGGACAAATGCCGAAGCATTTGAAATATCAGCGATTATCTACAATTTGATTATGTCCTGATGCAATTATACAAAGCCGATTTGCACACGCATACTGTTCTTTCGCCCTGTGGAGATTTGGACATGAGTCCGCAAGAAATCATTCATCTGGCAAAAGAACGAGGGCTTGACATTATTGGCATCACCGACCATAATACATCAAAACATTGTCCGCTGGCGAAAAAGATTGGCAAACAAATGGGCGTCTTTGTACTCATGGGCGTTGAGGTTACCACTAAGGAAGAAACTCATTGTCTTGCTTTTTTCGAGAAAGAGAATGAATTATCCCTCTTTGAAGACTTCCTACAGGACAATCTTCCTAACATTGCCAATGATACGGAAAAGTTTGGTTACCAAATTCAGATCGATGAAAGAGAAAATATTATTTATCAGGAAGATTTATTTTTACCTTCTGCTATCAACAAAACATTGGAGGAAGTCGAACAAAAAGTACATGGGTTAGACGGATTATTCATTCCGGCTCATATTGATCGTATGAAATTCAGTATTCCGAGTCAATTAGGTTTTATTCCTTTCGACTTAAAGGTTGACGCTGTAGAATTATCCATCCATACATCCAAAAGCGATTATCTGAAAAAGAATAAATACCTTGAGAAAAAAACATTTATCCAAAGTTCCGATGCTCATTTTCCCGAACAGATTGCTACTGCTGTTTGTTGGCTAAAAATGGAAAAAATTTCTTTTAGTGAGATACGAAAAGCGCTAAAAAGAGAAGATGGACGTAATGTTTTTACCGAAGAAGAATTATGAATGAGTAATGGTGAACTATTGCAAAACGAAGCAAAACTTCGTTCGGACAAAAAGTTACTTTATCCGAACGGGGATTTCTCCCTTTGGGGTTTTGCTTCTAATTCAAAATTCACTTCATAAACTTAAATTCAAAATTCAAATTCATTTCTCGTCTATTTTTGTTCCAAAAAATCTTTTACCTGTTCTGTTGGAACGATAGTTTCTTTAAATGTATAAGCGCCTGTTTTAGCAGAGCGTTGCATACGAACTACCTTTGCAAAATCTTTACCTGTGGATTTCTTTAATGTTGCAACAACTTTCTTTGCCATATCAATAAGGTATTATTTAATTTCTTTATGAATAGTTACTTTTTTCAAGAACGGATTATATTTTTTCAACTCCAACCGTTCGGGAGTATTTTTACGATTTTTTGTAGAAATATATCTCGACATACCGGGAATGCCGGAAGATTTTTGTTCTGTACATTCCAAAATTATCTGTTGTCTTGCTTCCTTGTTTTTCTTTGCCATTGTTTTCTTCGTATTTTTACTTTGGCTGCAAAGGTACAATTTTTTTTCGAATAATAAGCTGTTTCCTTCATCATTTTTTTATTACGAAATGTCCATTAGAAAGTTCAATATGGTAAAAATAAGGTTATGTGTATTGTGTATCAATTATTAATCTGTCCACTCATTCACTCGTCCGCTGATGTCGTTTTCGACCGTGAGTAGACGAGAATTAATTGTTTTTCTTTCCTCCCTCTTTCCTTTTCTTCCTTTTTTACATTATTAATTACTATTTGTTAATTGTTCATTAGAGGGTGTCTTTTTACTATTTATTGCTTCATTTTTTTCTCTGTCCAATATAAAAAAATTGAACAATGTTGATTGTTGTATTGAGAAAAAATGTACCTTTGCATCATGGAATAATGAGAACATTTATATAACATTTTAAAATGCAGCAATATGTATTCAAGAGAGATATTTGGTAAGAAGAATGGACGGGTGGGTGGGTAGACATATAGACGGATGGATGAGTAAACAAAACTTATCTACTCGTCTACTGAAATAATAGAGATGAAAAAAGTTCTTGGAGTGATATTTACAATAGTATCATTCCTTAAAGTTAATCAATAAAAATCAAATCAAAATGAAAAGACTATTTTTAATTATAGGAACAGCTTTATGTCTTTGTGCTGTGAACAAGGCAATGGCTCAATCTTTCTCTGTTAAGAATGGAGATAGCATCTTCATTTATTACGATATTATATCTTCTGTTGCCCCTTATACAGTAGCAGTTTCTCCGGATCTTGATAATGATAATAAATATAAAGGAGACATTGTAATTCCTTCCAGTGTAACGTACGATGATGTTACTTATACTGTTACTGATATTACGGATTTCGCTTTTAAAGATTGTAAGGAGTTAACCTCAGTAATAATTCCCAATACAGTTATACTCTTTCATGAAGAGGTTTTTAAAGATTGTAGCGGCTTAACGTCAGTAACACTTTCCAATTCGCTTACTGAGATAGCGTATAGCGCTTTTGAAGGTTGCAGCAGTTTAACGTCAGTAATAATTCCCAATTCGGTTACTATTATTACAGATAACGCTTTTTCGGGTTGCAGCAAATTAACGTCAGTAACACTTTCCGATTCGCTTACCGAGATAACGTATAACGCTTTTTACGGTTGCAGCAGTTTAGCGTCAGTAATAATTCCCAATTCAGTTATTACTATTGGTGATCATGCTTTTTACGGTTGCAGCAGTTTAACATCAGTAACATTTTCCGATTCGCTTACTAATATAGGATATAATGCTTTTTTTGGTTGCAGCAGTTTAACGTCAATAATAATTCCCAATTCAGTTACTGACATTCAAAGTGGCGTTTTTGAAGGTTGCATCAACTTGAAGGAAATACATGTAAAAGCGATAATTCCACCGAAGATAGCATTCTCTACTTTTACGAATGTACCGGATACTGTTCCTGTATATGTATCTTGTGGAATGGCAAACCATTATCGTAGCAGCGACGGATGGAGTCTTTTTACAAATATAATAGATACTATTCCTCCTTACGATATTAGTGTACAAAGCGATGCTGCAATGGGAACTGTCAACATAACAAAGAAAAACACCTGTACTGACAATACGGCAATCATTATGGCTACAGCAAATACAGGTTTCCATTTCCTGAAATGGAATGACGAAAATACAGACAATCCGCACATAATAATCCTAGTATCAGATACCACGATTACTGCCATATTTGAGATTGCCTACAATGTAAATGTATTGGCTAACAATGATACATGGGGAACAATTATTGGTGGAAACAGTTATCCAAAAGACAGTATGGCTACTATCGAAGCAATCCCCAATGCAGGATACCGCTTCCTGAAATGGAATGACGAGATTATAGACAATCCACGCACAATATCCGTAATATCAGATACCACTCTTACTGCCATATTTGAGATTATGTACAATGTAGAGGTATTGGCTAACGATGATACATGGGGAATGGTTATCGGAGAAAACAGTTATCCAAAAGACAGTATGGCTACTATCGGCGCAATCCCCAAAGACGGTTACCGTTTTCTGAAATGGAATGACGGAAATACAGATAATCCACGTGCAATAACCGTAGTGTCAAATATTACTTTTACTGCCATCTTTGAGATTATGCATAAGGTAAGTATATCGGCAAACGATAACACAATGGGAACTGTTTCCGGAAGTGGAATTTATCCCAAAGACAGTACTGCTACTATTAACGCAATCCCCAAAGCAGGTTGCCGTTTTTTGAAATGGAATGACGAAAATACAGACAATCCTCGTACAATAACCGTAGTGTCAAATATTACTTTTACTGCCATCTTTGAGATTATGCATAAGGTAAGTATATCGGCAAACGATGATACAATGGGAACTGTTTCCGGAAGTGGAATTTATCCCAGAGACAGTACTGCTACTATCAGTGCAATCCCCAAAGCAGGTTACCACTTCCTGAAATGGAATGACGGAAATACAGACAATCCGCGTACCATTATTGTAACTTCAGATATGAGCTTTATTGCTGAATTTGAAATACTCTATCATGTAGACGTATCGGCAAATAATAACGATAGAGGGTTTGTTTCCGGTACGGGAGATTATCCTGAAAATACTACGATTACCTTTGGTGCAATAGCTAATCAGGGGTACTATTTTACCCATTGGAACGATGGAAATACAGATAATCCGCGTACAGTTACAGTGATACAAAATGCTACTTTCATAGCTACATTTGATGTATCAACTGACATAAAAGAGATAGAAACATCTGATGACATAAACGTCTATCCCAATCCTGTAAGGGATAATATCAGTATACAGTTACCTGATAATGTATATCAAGCTGTCTTCACGCTTTATGATATTCGGGGTAAGGTATTAATAAGGAGAGAAATAGATAATCAAGACGCTATTTCTGTAAGTAATCTTACTGCTGGCATTTATATCTATAACCTCAGAACGGAAAGACAAAACTATATGGGAAAAATAACAAAACAATAGACGAGTAGATGGGTGGGTGGGGGGATGAGTAAACTTTATTAATTTTCAATTAAAAGAAAGGGGGCTATCCTTTTTACGGTAAGGAGTAGCCCCCGAGACTTGGTGATTATATACATTAGCGTTCCCCGAAACAATCAGCACGTCTTTGCGGGCTTGACCCGCAATGACGACGCTGTTGGGACGGCGTTGATGATTACTTTACTCATTACTCATAACTATCTTTCTATTCCTATTATTATTTTCGGTGGTGACGAGTTGGGAATTACCCTCACGCGAAACGTCCGTTTCGTTTGACAGATACCGTCAGAAACGGTATAGGTAACAAAACTCTTGCCTTCCGTTACACCTCTCACCGTTACTGGATTTGCTTTGGGATTGTCAAGGCTTATGTTTGTATTATTGTGCGTCCAGCTACCTCCTGTCGTACTGTGGGATAACTCTATCGTCTTGCTGATACAAACAACTTCTTTCCCCGCTATCTCATCTGGAACAATGGGATACGCGTTTACCTCTATATCCATGGGGGATGAACACGCTGTTACTGAATCGTAAAAGATGAGTGTTGCTGTTCCCTCTTTTTTGCCTATTATGGTTCCGCTGTTGAGGATGTTCACTGTACTCGAATCACTGCTCGTCCAATGACCTCCTGCGTTGGGAAAGATACGCGTGGTCAATTCGGGACATATTTCCGTCAGTAATGACGAAACAACAGGAGCAGGACGCGCAGTTATGGATAACTTACCTGTGGCGCATTGGGATGCTGGTAGTCCGCCATCTTTCAAATTATAGGTGATCTCAAAAACATGCGTCGCGCTGAGGGTTACGCTGGGTTTTATCGTCAAACTTATACTTGAATCTACGCCGTACGTGAGTTCCGCCAAATCTGCATCTGAGGCGTTGTCGAAATTTGCGCCTGTGAGATAAATGGCGTCATTTTCCGGATCATTATCGTTTGCCAATACATTTATCGTTACCGTTCTTGATGTCAATGAAACACAATAAGAAGTATCGTCTGACTGAGATACAGGTGCATTGTTTAGATTACAGGACATCACGGACGGTTTGGTTATGCCCGTGGAAAACTGTAATCCGCCGTATCTAACTCCTAATTGAAATAAACTGTAACGGGATGATAATGATGTTGTACTGTCGTCGGGATTTGATATAACTCCTACAGCGTCACTTCCGCTTTGCATTACATATATTTTACCGTCAGGACCTAATTTTAAACCGCCTCCCTGTGTTGTGCCGTATAAAAGTTCGCCTACAAAAACAGGCGTTGTTCCCGATATATCGTATTGAAGTAGTTTAGAAGGTGAAATCCAACAACCAAGATACAATTGTGTGCCATCCGGTGAAAATTCCAAGCCCAAGGTGTTGATGGTGTTTGTTGCAACAAAATGCGGATTTGACAAATTTCCTGTAGCATTATTAAAATCAAAAACATTAAGATCGCCAGAGGTATGTATTACTGCTACCCGATTTTGTTGTGGCGATACTTTCATTGTATGAGAATTGTTTGTTGATGTTTTTGCAAAATCTTGTGGTGTGTTGCCAATTACAGGATTATCAGAATCGCTTACATTAACCGAACGGACACGCAATATATTGCTGTTCCTCCCATCGCAAGTACCTGTATTACAAAAGGCATAAACCAACCAATATTCGTGAGTGGTGCTGGCTTTGGCAATTAACTCAAGTGATTCGGACATGGCTGTCGTACTAGTTTCTACTACTATTGTATCCGTTATCGCTCCCTTGCCATTATCCGCATTCATATCTACTACATAAGCAATTAACGCCTTGTTAGTACTAACTTCATAGGCGCTTGTTACCGTAAAGAACAGATACTTATTATTGCCCATATAGCAAGCTGCCAAACCATCACATACGGAACTATTTCCCTGAAAAGTTCCATTTAGCATGGAGTTATGTAAACTGTTGTATAACTGATTGTGGCTTGAATAGAATATATTTTGACCGTCGCAGTAAGGCGAAGAAACCACCAATGCGTTTTCATTTGAGAATACATTAGATTCTCCCGATGCATCCTGTGGAACATATTTTCCAGAACCGTCTTTCACAAAACGTATTCCCGCAGATTTATATGTTGGTGGCACTCCTGAGGCATTTCGTCCAAAATACCACACATCATCCACAAACGCAGAACCCGAAGCGTCAATCGTTACGCGTACATTGGCTTCGCTGGTATCCGTGCCGCAGACAATGCGATAAACAACCGTGTCAATGCCCGATAAAGTACTCATATATTCTAACATATTGTTGGAAGTAAGGCTGACAGTAACGTGTGCAGGATGAGAAACTATCTCTACCTTAGGCGTACAACCGTCAGGAATAGAATCGTTGGCAAGGATGTTAATGGTAATGGGCATGTTATCGCAGGAGGTTCTGATAGTATCGGAATAATCGTTGTGCGCCATGAGTATGCTTTCGGACAGAATGATGATGCTATTGTTTGTTGTATCGCATTCGGATTGGACGTAAGATTTTCCGTCTTTGTTGTTCAGACTGATTGCTATTTTGTCGAAAGTATAAGTCGAAAGATTGCGAACAGTAATGCTTACGGGTTTTGTTTCGCCGTAATTGATGGGTGTCATACTACTGTCTGTGGCGATTATATTTGCAGCTATTGCCGTATCTGTGAACGCCGAAATATAAAACGGCGGCTGTAATCCTGCTTCTCCGAGATTTTTCACCTGAACAGTTATTACTAAAGAATCTCCGCCCGCGTAATACTTATATTCTGGTGTTCCCGAACCTTCGGCGTTTGAAGACAACCAAAAGGATGTACC
>JAIROC010000084.1 GCA_031257735.1 Bacteroidales bacterium
TACACAGGGCGTTGCCCTGTGCTATTGATTGCGGGCTTTCAGCCCTTTACCGTTATTCTCTGATTACAATTATACATTGAAGAAATGAATTTATGCGTTTTCGGACAGACACTATTTATTCTTTTTCTTGCTGACGAGGAGACGGTGCACGCACCGTCTCTACAAGGCGTTATGCCGACATTACAGACAGGCTCTAATTAACTACGCTGCTCTTACGGGGCATAATTTCTTAGATTGATATTGTCGCGAATAAAACTTGGCATTGACTAAAAGTCCCGCAGGGACAATACTTTATTAACCGTAGACTTCAGTCTACGGACGTCGAAACCATTATGGGTTATGAATTATTTTGTTTGCGTCAGCCTAACTCATAACTCATAACTCTGTTTTCCTTTGTGTCGGATTACTTTTGCTTCAATGTAGAAGATAATTTCTTCTGCAATATTTTTAATATGATCACCCGTACGTTCCATCTTACGAAAGATATCCTGTATTCGAAGCATTTGTTTTGCTAATTCAGCGCTACTGTCTTTTATAATCGCGGCAGCAATAATGTCAGTTGCTCTGTCTTGAATTTCATTGACAATATAGTCTTTTTCAAAGATAGAATTTGCTAAAACAGCATTTTCTTCTTCAAGGGCTGTCTGTGCGGTTTTCAACATAATTAAGACTTGTTGTATCATTTTATCCATTTGTGTATCAACGATGAGTTCGGTGTTGATTTCTTCTTGAGCGCTTTTATTTACAAAACGCGCAATTCCACGCGCATAATCCCCTATTCGTTCCAAATCTGAACTGATTTGTAACATGGCTAAAACAAATCGAAGGTCAATTGCGACAGGGTTATATAGCGCAATATAATCTTCTATCGCTTTGCATATTTTTAATTCAAAAGAGTTTACCTTATGTTCAAAAACAATTACCTGTGCAGCCATACCTTTGTCCATTGTTAACAGAGATAATCCCGCTTTATCTATCTGATCAGAGACTAAGGTAAACATCTCTAATACTTTTTGCTTTAACTCCTGTTGTTCTGTTTCTATAAATTTAACCATAGCGTATTTATTTTTATATTATGAAATAAGTTGTATATATATATTAAATTAACCAAATCGTCCTGTGATATAGTTTTGTGTAGATTCTTCCGTTGGGTTGGTAAAGATGATTTTAGTATTGTCATATTCTACCATTTTTCCGAGATAGAAATAAGCTGTTTTATCGCTTATTCGTGCGGCTTGTTGCATGTTATGGGTTACGATAATGATGGTATATTCTTTTTTAAGCTCTCTAACAAGTTCTTCTATTTTAGCGGTAGAAATGGGATCAAGCGCAGAAGCAGGCTCATCCATCAGCAAGACAGAGGGAGCAATAGCCATGGCACGTGCAATACATAAACGCTGCTGCTGTCCACCCGATAGTTCAAAAGCAGATTTTTTAAGTTTATCCTTTACTTCATCCCACAGAGCAGCGTCTCGTAAGGTCTTTTCTACCCGTTGTCTGATAAATTTTTCATTGTGAATGCCATTTACACGCAATCCGTATGCAACATTTTCGTAAATACTTTTAGGGAATGGATTGGGTCTCTGAAAAACCATGCCAACATTTTTACGTAATCTATCAACCTCCACGCCTTTTTGGTAAATATCATCTCCGTCAATTAAAATCTTGCCACTTAATCGCGTATTATCAATAAGATCATTCATACGGTTGATAAGACGCAATAGAGTTGTTTTTCCGCATCCCGAAGGTCCTATAAAGGCAACTACAGAATTAGCTTCTATACTCATGGAAATATTTTTTAGTGCGTGAAAGCTTCCATAGTAAAAATCTACATGTTGAATATCTATTTTACTCATATCGTTTTATTATTTTGGTATAATTACAGTTATGTATTCTAGTATATTTTTGTTTTGTTTGCAAAGTGTCTTCGTAGAACATTTGCAAGTAAATTTATCACTAAAACAATTATTATCAAAACTAATGCTGTCCCATAAGCAATAGGACGCTGTGCTTCAAGGTCAGTTCCACTTGTAGAAATGACATATAAATGATAGGGTAACGCCATACACTGATCAAAAATACTTTTCGGAAGATGCGGTAAAAAATAAGCCGCACAGGTGAACAAAATAGGCGCAGTTTCTCCAGAAATACGTCCCAAAGAAAGAATAAGTCCCGTAACAATATTGGGTCTTGCCATAGGAAGGATTACTTTCTGCAAAGTTTGCCATTTAGTTGCTCCCAATGCACGACTTCCTTCTCGGTAACTGTCGGGAATTGCTTTGAGCGCTTCTTCTGTTGTTCTGATTACCAAAGGTAGACAAAGTAATCCTAACGTAAGAGAGCCCGACAAGATGGAGTCTCCAAAACCCAATTTGTTTACAAAAAATACCATCCCGAATAACCCAAATACGATGGATGGTATTCCACTTAAATTGTTAGTCATTGTGCGGATAAATCGAACTAAAATACCTTTTATTGCATACTCATTCATATATATACCGCTCATTATTCCTATGGGAAAAGATAATAAAGCGCTACCTATTATCAGACAAAATGTTCCTGCGATAGCTGGAAAAATTCCTCCCTGTGTCATACCTTCTGATGGCGCTGAACTCAAAAACCCCCAATTAATCACCCCTACCCCTTTGATGATAATAAAGGAAAGAATAAGTACTAATATGCCTACAACAGAATAACTAAAGAATCTAAATATGCCGAATGCAAATGTTTGATAGAGCCTTTTTTTATTTTCGTATTGAGCTGATGTTATATGTATTTTATTCATATTGATGGATTATAATTTATTTTTATTGGAAACATATTCGATGCAGGTATTGATTAGTAACGTTATCAAAAAGAGAATAATCCCTAATAGAAATAAGACCTGATAATGGGAACTGTCAGCAGGGACTTCGCCTAATTCTGCTGCTATTGTAGCAGGAATTGTACGCATGGGTTGCAGGATATTATCTGGAATGATTGCGGCATTTCCCGTTACCATCAGTACTGCCATCGTTTCTCCGATGGCTCTTCCTATTCCTAAAACTACTCCCGCCGTGATCCCTGAAATAGAAGACGGAATAACGATCTTATATACTGTTTGCCAGCGATTAGCTCCTAAAGACAAACTCGCTTCTCTGATTGATAGCGGACAATTTCGCATAGCGTCTTCCGATACGCTGATAATAGTGGGCAAGGACATTATGGACAATATGATACTTCCCGTGAGACCTGTCTCTCCAACAGGTAATCCAAAGACATTTTGTATCAAAGGAACAACTACTACCAATCCGAAAAAACCATATACAACTGACGGTATGCCTGATAATAATTCAATGACAGGTTTTAATATGTTACGTATTTTATTATTTGCGACTTCGGACATGTATATCGCAACGGACAAGCCAAAAGGTAAAGCAATCAGAATAGCTATAAAACTTACCCATAAAGTCCCTGCAATTAAGGGTAAAATACCAAATAACGGGGCGGGTTGAGCTACGGGCATCCATTCTTTCCCTGTAAACACATCCAAAAATGTTATTTTTCCTGCATCTATTTTCTTCCCGACGAAATGATACGGGACATATTCTTCGGGGATAAATGCAATAATTCCCGTATTTTCTGTTACGAGCTGAGATATTTTATCGGGGACAAATTCCATTTCTTCTCCCAACTCTTCTTCTGAAAAGTAGTTGGTTAAATCACCCAGACGGAAAACCAGAATATCTTCATCTTTACCGTCAAAGTCTTTCCAATTGGTTTTTTCCATATCGAAAATGGACTTCAAATCGACAGAAGACAGATAAGTTACAGGATTGGCAGGATGAACTACAATCGTATAACCTGCTTCAATCGAAGGTGTATTAAAAAGATTAATTCCTCCCGAGAAAAGAAAAATTACAACAATAACAATCACTATGCTTGTTACAAAACCACTCACAGTGAATATACTTTCAACTATTTTTTCCAAGATTTTCCTCACGATAGTTCTTTGTTTAATGTTGGAGCAAAAGTGCTACTCCGATATTACAATCTTGTGAAGAAAAAATTGTATTTATATTAAGATTGAAAAATAAACAGGTAATATAAAGAACGACAATCAATAGATCATTGCAAGCAGATATACTCCTCCCATTACTCGGCATAGCGACCACGCTACGTTGCTTTTATCTGAATCAAAATCTACAGAATGAGCTGAAAAAGATAATAAAAAAGACAATCAAACCATCAACGCTTGTACGGTGTAATGTCACAGCGCTTCGTGTTAAGATTGCTTCGGGCTATGCTCTTGCGATGAGGGTGTTGTATTTTCCTTCGTCTCTTTGTTCTTTTGTTCTTTCGTCCTTCTGCGCCTTATAACCATGAGCTCATAGTAAAATAAGCAATTGCTAAAATAAAAGTAACAAGGAGAATACCTCTTCCTGTCTTATCAAACTTTAATTTTAGCAAATAGTACCGCAAAGTAAACAGATTAAGAAACACGGAGACAAGTACGATAGTAGATATTTTGATTAAATAATCTTTTCCTTCTGGGGCGAAGATGACCGATATACCGTATAAAATCCCAAAGGATATAAGGGGAACAAGCACACCTAAAGCTATTCCCAACAAAAGATTATCTTTATATAGAATTTTTATTTTGGAGATTTTCATCATTTTATTTTCCATTTTTTCAGTTCATGTATCATTGAGTAATCCGTCCAGTCGATATTGATGGGATGAATAGAGATATAATTATGTTTGACCGCCCAATGGTCAGTATCTTTCGCTTTATCTTTTTCCAACAGACTGCCACCCATCCAAAAATAAGGCATATCTGCGGGATATTCTCTTGCAACGATAGATTCATGCCACTCATTAATAGCTTGTCGAGTAATTTTTATTCCTTTAATTTCATTCTCGGGGACATTTGGAATATTTACATTTAAGCAAATATGAGGGGGCAATCCTTTTTCGAGCACAGTTTGAATAATTTTTTGGATAGCGGATTGGGCAGCTTTAAAGTCGCAATTGTTATTGTAATTAACCATAGAAAATGCCACTGAAGGCACGCCACTTAAGCAACCTTCTATAGCGGCAGCCACCGTTGCCGAATAGATTACGCTAACAGAAGTATTTGCTCCGTGATTAATACCCGAAACAAGCAAATCCACTTGTTGATCTTTCAGCAGATAGTTTAAGGCTAACTTAACGGCATCGACGGGAGTTCCACTTGTTTTATACATTTCAAAGTCTTTGGAAGAAGATATCTTTCTCAGACGCAAAGGAAGCGCAAATGTTATTGCGTGACTCATTCCTGATCGACCATTATTAGGGGCAATCATTACGACTTGTCCGAATTGTTGGGCAATATCTCCCAACATTCGGAGACCTTTTGCATTTATACCGTCATCATTTACAACCAAAATTAATGGTTTTTTAACAGGGGATTTTTCTTCTTTTTTATTCATATAAAAATAGCTGGTTTTTATACCACAGTACGTAGTTTTGCATAATTTATTAATATGGTTTTTGTTCCTGATTCATCAAAATCGATAATTATTTTTTTGTCATCTGAAATATCCGTAACCGTTCCCAATCCAAATTTTGAATGAAAAACACGCATTCCAATCGTTATTTGAGAGATTTGTGTAATCATTTCTCCCAATTGTACATTTGCATCAATATTTATATTTCCTTCCGTTTCAGAAGAAGGAGATATTGGTGTTGGGGTTTGGTATATTTGTTTTTGATAGACAAGTTGTCCTTTTTGAGGGGAAGGGGGCTTGTCTTGCGTTTGAGGGAAAGGAGACTTATTTTGCGAAGGATAAGCAGATTTCTGTGGAAAGTTATTTCTTTCATAAGACGAAGATACTATTTCCAGCACTGAAGGATCTATTTCCATTAAAAAGGGACTTGGTCGAGTAACTTGATAATTTCCAAAAACAAGTCTTCTCTGCGCCAAGGAAAAAGTAAGTGATTGTTTTGCTCTTGTGATGGCAACATAGAATAATCGACGTTCTTCTTCCAAATCGTCTTGGGTTTCTATCAAATAGAAAGGGAGTAAATTTTCTTCCAATCCGACAATATAAGTAAAAGGAAATTCCAGCCCTTTAGCCGAATGTATTGTCATCAGTTTAATTTTATTGTTATCATCTTTTTCATTTTTATCTGCATCGGTATAAAGTGCAACTTCATTTAAAAAGAGGGTTAATGAAGGAAAAATTTCTTCCAATTCTTCTCCTGTTTCCAAATCTATCCGATACTGCGGTGGACGATTTACAAAATTTTGCATGGCATTAAATAATTCGCCAAGGTTTTCGTAACGTTCTTTTTCTTCGGTTTGTTCGCGCAAATCGCGTGAAATACCGCTATTGTCAGCGATATGTTTTCCTAATTCAAACGCATTTTTTTTAAGGAGGTCTGCCTGATAACTTTTTATTTTGGTTACAAAGTTTTCCAGACTTATCCGTACTGATTGACCGATTTTAAGTCCATACAATTGTGGATTTTCGATAACATTCCACATAATAGTATTATTTTCTGCAGCGGCGACAATTATTTTTTCAATTGTTGTAGCGCCAATTCCTCGTTGAGGATAGTTTATAATTCGTCGCAAGGCTTCTTCGTCTCTAAAATTGATAGCTAAACGAAAATAAGCAAGCACATCTTTAATTTCTTTTCGACTGTAAAAAGAAATACCTCCATAAATTCGGTAAGGCAATTCTGCTCTTCGGAGTGTTTCTTCAAACGGTCGCGATTGGGCATTCGTACGGTATAAGATAGTAAAATCTTTATTGGAAAGATTATGTTTTATTTTATCTTCCTGAATAGATCTTACAACAGCAATAGCTTCTTCATTTTCGTCATTTGTGCGGATCACTTTAATTTTTTCGCCGAAACTATTGGCTGTCCATATTATTTTGGGAATTTGTTTTTTATTATGTTTAATCAGTGAATTTGCCGCATGAATAATATTTTTAGTTGAGCGATAATTTTGTTCTAATTTAAAGATATTATAATCGGGATAATCATCTTTAAAATTCAAGATATTATTGATATTGGCGCCTCTAAAGGCATATATACTTTGAGCGTCATCGCCTACAACACAGATATTTTCGTATGCAGCTGCCAATTTTTTTATAATTTGATACTGTACATAATTGGTATCTTGGTATTCATCTACCAAAATATACTTAAACTTATGCTGATACTTATAGAGTAAATCGGGAAAATCTCGCAACAAGATATACATATTGACCAATAAATCATCAAAATCCATTGCATCGAACTGTTTTAATCTTTGATTGTATGTGCGATAAATATTACCGGTTTCAGGTATTTTCTTATATCTGTTTTCTTCATTTATCAGATAATTATCACAATAGTCTTCAGGAGAAAGCAAACTTGCTTTTGCGGATGATATTTTAGCGGCTATCAAACCCTGTTTATAGACATTTGTATCTAAGTTTTTCTCTTTGATGATATTCTTTATTAAGTTTTTACTATCATTTGTATCGTATATTGAAAAATTCTGTGTAAAGCCGAGCCATTGTGATTCAATATGTAATATTTTACTGAACACAGAATGGAAAGTTCCCATCCACACATTTCGTCCTGCTGTATTTCCTAATAAGGACATTACACGCTCTTTCATTTCTTCTGCTGCTTTATTGGTAAACGTAAGACTAAGAATATTAAATGGATTGATCCCTTGAGCAATCATATAGGCAATTCTGTATGTAAGCACGCGTGTTTTACCCGAACCAGCGCCTGCAATAACCATCATAGGACCTTCAATACATTCAACAGCGTCACGTTGTTCTCCGTTTAATTCTTTTAATAAATTTCCACTCACTTTTTATACTGCTGATTGTTAGAAAATATAAGGAAAATAATTTATATTTTGTACGTTCGGCAAAGGTACAATTTTTTTAGTTAAATATTTATGATGGCTTGTTTCTTTTTCTTGAATTTATTTGTTTTCTCTTATATGATTTTCATTTTCAACTTCCAACTAAAAGATGCTATGCCATCTGTGTCCAAAAATTATTTCCCTTCACCTTTTTACCTTTTGAGACTGTGTAAAAATGCTATTATTTATTCGTAGGCATTGAATATTCGACATGATATTATAAGTCCTGCATAGACGACACTTTACATCTTACACCATTGGAACGTCTTCATGCATCAGCTCATTTTCATACAGCCTTTTTCGTGCCTTCGCGCCTTTTTATTCAAGACATGCATAATATCTGTTGCAAAAATGTATCTTTGCAAACTTTAAAAATTCTTCATGGAAGAGATAAGAGGAAATGTTTATTTTATGGCAGATTGTCATTTTGGTTTACCTGATAAACAAGAAAGTGATATACGGGAACGCAGAGTTTTGTCTTTTTTAAATCATATAGAAGATGATGTTTCTCATTTATTTTTGTTGGGGGACATTTTTGATTTTTGGTTTGAGTACAAAGATGTTGTTCCTCGGAACAATATTCGATTTATCGGAAAGTTAGCTTCTTTGTCGGACAAGGGTGTAAAAATATATTATGTATTGGGAAACCACGACATGTGGAATTTTGGTTATTTGGAACAGGAAACAGGGTTGCGTATTTTACGTGGCAATCATGATTTTAAAATAAACGGGTATAAAATAAGGATAGGACACGGAGATGCTTTAGATCCCAAAGACAAAGGATATTTATTGATAAAATGGATATACAGTCGAAAAATAAATCAACGATTATTTGGGGCATTACATCCACGGTGGGCATTTGCACTTGCACGTGCTGTATCATTAAAAAGTAGAAATTCCCATGTAGAGAAAGACCGTTATTTTTGGGGTGAAGACTCTGAACCTATCATTCGTTATTGTCGAGATGTATTGAAAGAGGAACACTTTGATTATTTTATATTCGGACACCGTCATTATCCGCTGGATTTTTCCCTGAATGAAAAATCTCATTATCTAAATGTAGGTGATTGGCAAAACCATGACACCTTCGTTGTAATAAAAGATAGAACATGTCAACTAAAACATTATCAACAATCATAAAATATGGAAACAGAAGATAAAACCAAACTTATCTGTAATCAAATCAGTAGAAAAGGAACACTCAAGATGAATATCTTTAAAAACACCGAAACAGCTTTCGAAATATTAAAAAAGAAAGCCAATCAATTTCCACAAGTCTACCAATCTTTACATTCCGGATCGGACATAAATGTAAAATACGAGAGTTCGCAATCTCACAGTTTTTCATTACAATTTGGGGGTGATATACTTTTTTTTATTTTACACAGCAATGTATTTGAGTTTAATCGCGACCACGAACTAATGAAAACGCCCTATATCCGAGAAGATAAAGATCGCGCCTATTGCGGAATGATTAGTATTTATAACTTTCTTTCCGATTCTTTATACTATAACAGATACAACGATATTGGCTATTTGATAGGACGTGTTTTTATCAACAGAGAAAATCATTGTTACATAGATGGCAAACGGGAACTTTCGCAAATATATAATAATTTCAACACTGTAGTTTTTGACGAATCAATGGCTGCATTGCTATTGAATTCGGCTATTCAGTACACGATAAATTTCGATTTATTGGTGCCTCCTTACGAAATGGTGAAAGAAATAAGCATCCAAGATATGCTTGAAATAAAAAATAAACGTATGCCTATCAAAACAGCGAAGCGGTTAGGCTTTCGTTTTCAGGCAGATACAGAGCAATAATTTTTTTTTGAAAAAAATGAAAAAGATATTGTTTTTTTTTATACTTTTGCAGCGTCGTTCATAGTTCGAAGGTCAGTTCGTCTAGGGGTTAGGACACAAGGTTTTCATCCTTGCAACAGGGGTTCGATTCCCCTACTGACTACTACAGTTTGCTTGTTAATGACATAATGTAGCCCGTTTCTCTTATCAGAAACGGGTTTTTTGTATCCCCTACTTCAATTGAAAACTTCATCAATTGAAAACTTCATCAATTGAAAATTGAAAATTGAAAATTGAAAATGAACTGATGCTAAAACAAACTCCTCTCCGTGTTCTCTGTGTTCTCTGTGGTTAAATAGTGTCTGTCTATATAGTATAATTATGAATTATGCTGACGCACGAAACCGCTTAATCAGCGTCATCATTGCGAAGGGAAAATGTCCCGTTAGGGACAAAATGTTGGTAGAAAATACAGCAATTCTCCTCTTGAGCGCGCCGTCAGGTGCGCCATGTAAGATATTATCAGGTTGATTTACATTCTGTCCCTAACGGGACAGAAAAGAAAGGCGGGTATTCATCTGTTTCTACCAACATTTTGTCCCTACGGGACAGGATGCCTTTCTCAATAGCGCTTCGCTTCGCTTCGGGGCGTCAGCCCATTTTCAATTTTCAATTTGTTCACTCGTCTACTATCATCAGGCTATAATTTTATCAGGATTATTAATTGTTTGCGCATCTGAAGACTGCAACGCTAAATCTTTCGCAGCCCTGACAGGAGATGGTTTATCGACAAACAGTAATAAAATCAATAATATTGATAAAGATAAAAATGTTTCTTCCCTTGTGATTAATGAAATAACAGTTGCCGCCAAAGAAGGTATTATCAGGAAAGCGTATTTTAATATTAACGCAGACCGGTATCCGCGCATTTTTTCTGTCAAATCATCCTTGTACTGCAATTTGTCAAGGTCGCGTTTAAATACAATTTTATTGCAAAAATAACCGATAATTGCAAGTAACGGCATCAATACATAAAATATCTTTGCCACTGGTTTGATTTTATCAATACGTTCTTCTTCCATAACAAAAAACACTCCCGTAGTGATAACAAATAATGCCAAACTGATTAAGGAAACATAATAAACAGTTATCAATTTTTTAAAATATTGGCGTGATGTAATTGCTTTCGTTTTCATATATTTATTTTGATTTTCAGGATTACTATTTTTAATTTTTGTTCTTTAATTCTCGTTCTATTTTTGCAATAAAATTAAATGTCCGTTCATACATTCTATCGGGAGTAATGTCCGCAGAAGGAGCGAAACGAACATATTCACAATCTTGAAGCGTATTGATAAATTCATTTATCGAATTTTCCTGCATATTGCGTTCAGATAATTTCTGATGAGCTGTTTCTAAAGAAAGTTGTCCGAGAGGAATATGGAATTTATCGCTGATATATCCCCATAAAACCTTTGAAATTTCAATATAAAACGCTTCATTCTGTTTATTATGCAATAGTTTTTCTGCTTTTCTTAAACGTTTCTTTGCTGTTTTGGATGCTTTTTTATCACGTAAGAGAGCGATATTCTTCTTTTCTTCTATTTTTTTGCGGAGCAGAATAATGAAAATAATCAATATCATTACGGGCGCAAACAGACATATCCAATAAAAAGAAGACAGGAAAAACTGAGCTTTCTGTATTTGAAGTTTGTTATTCGTTTTGATATGGCGAATATCCGAACCTAAGACTTTAATATCTGTCTTGTTAGGGTTAAAAGAAACCGCATTACTTGACTGTCCTTTTTCTACTTCCAAAGTAAATTCAGGAGTATGTAATGTGACGTATGTTTTTTTCTGTTTATCAAAATAGACAAAAGCAGCAGCAGGAATGGAATAACTTCCTTCCACCTCCGGAATAAGAACATATTCAAAGGTACGCGACCCCGATACTCCCGATAAAGAAACGTTAATATTATCCCTGACAACAGGATCATGTACTGCAATGTCAGAGGGAAAATTAAAATTAAGCGGTTCGATATATTGTAGATTTCCCGAACCAGATACAGTTACTGTCAAGTTAGTAGCATCATTGGCGGCGAGTTTATCTCTGCTGAGTTTGGCGTTTAATTTAAAATCTCCAACCAATTCACTAAATTCGTCGGGTTTATTGGCTTTTGGTAATTCCACCGCATGAATGCTTACGGCATTGGAAGACAATTTCAGGTCTATATTTTGCGCGCGATTTCCGCCAAAGAATGGATCCGAAAAGAAATCAAAGATATCATTACTCCTTGCACGTTGAACAAGCACCTGTACAGTAATATCCGTTTCTAACGGAGAAACAGTCAATTTTCCATGCTTTTGGGGATAAACAGCGATTGAATACAGATCAATTACCGTAAACTTTTTTCCATCTATTATTTCCTCTTTTCTGGGGACGTTTCCATCTTTAGGGTTTAAATCATACGTCCAAAATCCCTGTGCTATCGGACGAGAGGTAATGTTTACATTTCCGTATTGATAGGTTTGGGGACCTAAATACAATTTGTAGGATACAATTGCCTGTTCTCCGACGTATGGATTTGCATTAGAAACAAAAGCCTTAATAAAAAAGTCATCTTTATTGAACCCTTGTGCAGTTGGCGCTGACTGTCTGTTATCATTGGCTTGTTGATTTTGAGAAGCAGCTGTTACGACGATGGTTAATGGATTGGATTTTACCTGTTGATTTTTGACTGTAAAGGTAACAGCAGGAAGCGTAAATGTTCCTTCTTTATTTGCTATCATTGTATAGGTATAGGAATAAGATTGTGTTACGCTTACTCTTCCATTGATGACATTGGTAGAGGTTGATATTTCTAGACTGGGACCTCCCGCATATTTAAAATTTGCAAAATCAACGGCAGGCAATTTATCTGCTTTTTCATTTAATTCGTAAGATAGATAAAAAGCCTGTCCTGCTGTTACCTGTCCGGGCGCTTTTGCCGTACAGGTTACCTGTGCCTGCAATGCAGTGGATAATAATCCAGCAGTTATTACAATAATTGCAATGAAGTGTTTCATAAACCAAGTTTTTCTTTTATTCATTATATTTTAGTTACCAATCTTTTTCCTGCCTTATGGGGCGTGATTGTTGATTTTCTATGCGATTAGCTTTTTCCTGTGTTTTTCG
>JAIROC010000114.1 GCA_031257735.1 Bacteroidales bacterium
ATGAAGAGAATAATTATCAATTTGATTATCTACACTTTATTCAGTGCAGGTATTTATGGACAACATCAAATCATACCGAATAAAACAAAGGCAACAATATGGTATGACGTTGAACAGCAAGAAGACAGCGCCTCTTTGGTGCAATTGGCAAAAGGTGTGACAAGAAGCAATACACATAAAAGTATTTCGATGTCTCAGGACAGCTTTCGGTTACTGAATTTTCATAAGGTGAAGACTTTCGAGCAGGAAAAAAGCTCAATTAAGACGCCATATAACGTCAAAGGTTTTTCCCGATTAACAGTGATAGTTGTCTATCACAGTCCAGATACGCTTAAAGAACATGGAATCTGGAGTGTTCATTCAGGAAAAGGTCAGGTTAGCGGTTTGACAGACCGTCGTTTGATAAGACATAAGAGCGAATATGTCTATCCTGTGAAGCGGAGAGGTATACCGTTGATAAATACGAGTATGCAATCCTTTCCCAAGAACAGAGTGAAAGCAGACAGTAATTATTTTGTAATGGGAGAAACGATATTGCCGGATTCAAGTTTGTGTTATTATTCGGGAGATATAGCTGAATATTTGGTATTCGATCATTTTTTAAAGAAAACAGAGGCGTTAAAGATAGAGACCTATTTAGCGATAAAATATGGTATAAGTCTGATAGCATCAGATTATCTATCTCCATCGGAACGAATATTATGGAGTTATGAAGACAATGAGGAATATTCTTATGGGATAGCGGGTATAGGCAAAGACAGTGTATCAGGCTTGGCACAATATCAGGGTAGTTCATCGGAAGAAGCAGATTTGCTGACCATTGGCGTTGGCGATTTCACAGCGTTAAACAAAGACAATCCCGCCACAGTTCCAGAAGGAAATTATTTGGTATGGGGACATAATGAAGGAAGTCTCGGTCATGAAACGACAACAATTTGCGAAACAGAATATCCTTTGTGGGAGAGAAAATGGATGATGCAAGTTAGCTATACAGATACGACCAAACGCTTTAAAACAAGCGTCAAAATTCGGATACCAGAAGAATATAGAGATACAAACCGATTGAATTATTTGGTAATAGATCGAAGTGGAGGTGGAGATTTTACAACATCTTTGATAGAATATTTACCACAAAGTCATTTTGATACGTTGGGATATGCTTATTTTCACAATGTAATATGGGATACGGATGGATCGGGCAAAGATTTGTTCAGTTTTTCGTATGGAGCAACAATAGAAACAATGGCTGAAGCCTCCTGTTTTAATAATAACAAGGGAAGATTGTCCGTGAATATGTGTGGAGGGAAGCCTCCTTTCCATTATTTATTGAAAGACAGTACAGGACAACAATATACTTATCAGGGCGGAAGAAACTGTATTTTTACTGCATTGCCCTTTGGAGATTATATACTTGTTGTAACGGACAGCGTTAATACGGTAATTAGCAAAAAGATAGAAATACCTGTATTTGATTCTGCGGCATTGGAATTACCGTCGACATATTGGCTTAATTCCGAATCAAGCGAAATCATAGATGTGCGAAAATACAACAGTAAAAGTTTTACAAATTATGTTTGGGAAAAAGACGGTGTATTATTCGGAGACAGCGCTGTGGCGGTAATAACACTTCCGGGTAAATATAAATTGACGGTAACAGACAGTAACGGATGCCTTTATACATCAGAAATGGAAGTAAAAACGCTTACATTATATAAAAACCCGTCAAAAGAGGAAAAAGGAACAGGCTTGTCCTACTATAAATTATATCCTAATCCGACAACCGGAAGCTACCGAGTAGAAGTAGATTTACCGGAAGAAACAGCAGTAAGGATACGCGTATTTACGGTAAAAGGAGATTTGTTAGAAGAATGGAAAGATAACGGAAAAAAATATTATTCATTTTCGTCTTATCTTGACGTCAAAGGAAATTATCTTATTGAAGTAGAAACCATATTTGGAATAGAAGATTTTAAATTAACAGTAGTGAGATAGTTATGAATTATAATTCAGATAATTAGATAAATAAAATATAAAATAATACAATATAGTTATGAAAAACAGAACTTTATTTTTATTAATAATTGCAATAATAGCAGGAATACTAACAGTAATAATGCATCCTGTTAGTAAAAATAATAATGGATATCAATCGGAGTATTCGAGTTTTCAAATACCGGCTAGTCTGTTAAATCATCCGACAGCTCAGACGAATAAAGGAGAAACAGAAAATAGAAAAATTCCTTTAAATGTATTTAACCAAGAACGTGCGGGGGATGCGAATTATGTTTTTTCTGAAGATACCACCATTCCCATATCATCAGATTTACAGGCACAGATAAATTCTTTGCTGTCGGGCAATGCAGGAGCAATGATGCCTCAATTGCAAGGAAAACAGGTTGATGAAAATATTGCGAATAATCCATCGCCAACTCCTATTCAATACTATGATGGCGGAGAACGCGTTATTGGGAATGTTCCGTATATACAATCGCATAGTCTTTCTGATGAGTTCTTTTATATAGAAGTAAAAGAAGAATTGACGCCAGAAAGAGCGGTATATTTGGAGTATGATCTTTATGGTGTGGAAGATAATACGCAAGTGTCTCGTAGTATCAATGATCAACCTGCATTTGGAGGATATTTTGTTAAGCAGTATAAGGGTTGGACTAAACAAAGAGAACAGCTAAATCCGTCTTTGCTTCATCAGGGAAAGAATACAATCCGCTTTTCGGTACCGGATACAGCAAAATACAGTTACAGAATAAAAGACCTTCGTATTATAGTAGATAAATCGGATACAAAATTAAAAGATTTAGGAAGGAGTTTAATAGTAAATCAACCGACAACGGCATATTATTATCGTCGCTATGGATATGTACAAGGCTTTGTAACAGGGGAAGGTTACGAAAAAGCAAAGATACGTATAGGCGGACAAGGTGTAAGGACTTACAGAGGAGAATTTGAAGGACTTGCATATCGTTCCGATGATAAAAAACCACTTGAAGAAGCAGAAACGGATGTATTACCATCTCACGCTCCATGGAATACTGTAGTAGAGGCAATATATCCAGATGGAGAAATACTTTCGGTAGAAATCCGTTTTGAACAGCCTGCACAATGGGATCATTTGACAGGCTTTAATCCTGATCTTCATTATACGGAACAGGAAGTCAATCGGGAAGAAGATTTTGTATTGAAGCTGGGAACCGCTCTTTTGGAGGGTAAGGCAGGCAGTGTAAACGGAGAAACAAACGTGTCTATTACGGCATTACGAACAATAGATTTGCCGCGATTAAATCCGGGCATGGTCAATGTAACGTCGGGTTATGCAGGGTATCGTTTTTTACCGCATGGCAGTCAGTTTGAAAAAGCGCTACAGGTAAGCATAGGATATGACAGTACAAAATTACCACGCGGACACTATCCTCAGGAAATACGGACGTATTATTATGATGAAAGTCGCAGTCATTGGGTAGCGTTGCCGAGAGATTCAGTGAATAAGGAAGATTATTTGGTATGTTCACGCACTACGCACTTTACGGACATGATTAATGCGATAGTAAAAGTTCCTGAAATGCCGGAAACGCAAGAATATACACCCACGTCCTTAAAAGAATTGCAAGCAGCAGATCCAAGTTCAGGGATACAGTTGATACAAGCTCCCACAGC
>JAIROC010000208.1 GCA_031257735.1 Bacteroidales bacterium
CAGTAGGCGGTATAAACAGCATAGAGCTAAATACAAGTACCTTTGCTGCTGGCGTCTATTTCTATTCCATGGAATACAAAGGACAAAAACACGTGAAGCAATTAATAATTAACAACTAATAATGAGCTGACGCACGAAAAGAATGAGTGGACAAGTTTTGTTTACTTGTTTGCTAATTCATACTTAATAATTAATTGGGCTACTTAGTAATGAGTAGCCCTTTTTTTATTAAAAATCCCGCTGAAGCAATTAATAATGAATAATGAACTGAGGCACGAAAAGAATGAGTGGACAAGTAGTATTAACAAAAGTTAAAGACATTGTAATCATTACAAAACATCCTCAAACAGTTTTTAGAGACATTGTAATGATTACAAAACATCCTCAAATAGTTTTTGGAGACATTGTAATCATTACAAAACATCCCTGAACAGTTTTTGGAGACATTGTAATCATTACAAAACCTCCAACGTTTTAGCGACATGTCATTTTCGTTCGGACGAGGTTCTACCACGTTTGCTTTATCCGAGCAGGCTATGCCTGCATTTATTTTTAATACATTTTCCATTTCAACCTATACTACTGACATTTGTTATTTTTTTTTATTCTTTTTACTGCGCAGGTAGAACCTGCGAGGATAATCCGAACGAGGTAGAACCTCGTCCGAACAGGGAAATTTTGTCCGCAGGATAAAAGATGAGTGGACTTTGAACACCCTACCCGTAGGGACTTCCAGTCAATGCATAGTTTTATTCGCGACATTATCAATCTAAGAAATTATGAGTTATGAGTTATTTTAGTTTGCGTCAGCCTAACTCATAACTCATAACCCATAACTCATTTTCAATTTTATGTATGTAATTGGAAATTTAATGCTATCTTTGCAATCTAATATAATCCAAAGGAAATGAAGTGTAAGTCCTTGTTTTTAGCTTTATTATTGTCTCTCGTATATGTTCAAACATTTGGACAGGAAAGGACTATGTTTAGAGGAAAGGTTGTTGATTTTATTACCTATCAACCTTTAGAAAATGCCTGTGTTCATAATTTATCTTCTGGATTAATGGTATTTAGCAATGCTACGGGAGATTTTTCTATGTTGATTTTTCGGAATGATACTTTGATAATTTCTCGTATGGGATATGATATGGAAATATTTTCAGTAACCGACAGTTTAAAGGAAATAAAAGAACGGGTTACAATAAAATTAATCATGCGGTCATTGATGTTGCGTAATGTTACGGTTTATGCAATGAAACCTTATCCGTTATTTATTAAAGATTTGGTTAAAGAAACCCCGCAAGGGAAAGTGGAAATTCCCGGCATAGAAATAAGTCCTTTAGAAAAAGCAGGCTATGATATTAATGCAGGTAATCTTCTTAGAGGAACGCCTTTAGCAAGTCCGATTTCTTTTTTATATAATCAATTTAGCCATAAAGCCAAAATGGGAAGAATGTATGCCAATTTGGTAGCAAATCAGGAAGAAGTAATGAGATTGTCTCAAAAATATAATCCCGAAATTGTTCATCGAATTACAAAACTTGAAGGCGAAAAATTAGAAGAATTTATGTTATACTGTTCATTCACATATTATACATTGGTCACTTCTTCCGATATGGAAATTGAACGCATGATCGCAACTAAATACCTTCAATATAAAAAAGAAAACGGGTTGTAATGCAAAACCTTCCTTTATTATGTATTGTCGGCGCTACCGCAAGCGGAAAAACACATTTGGCAGTTCAGTTAGCTCATAGATTACAGGGGGAAATTATTAGCGCTGATTCCCGTCAGGTTTATAAAAGAATGGACATCGGGACGGGAAAAGATATTAATGAATATATTATTGATAACAAACAAATTCCCTGTCATCTTATTGACATCGTTGAACCGGGACATCATTATAACGTTTATGAATATCAACGTGATTTTCGAGTGGTATATAATGATATTGTCAACAGGAATAAAATTCCTGTTCTTTGCGGAGGTAGTGGCATGTATATTGAGGCTGTCATTAGCAACTATCAATTGGATTATGTTCCTGTTGATGAAGAATTTCACAGACTCATGGAAAAGCGTCCAATGAATGAACTGATAACAGAACTTAAATCATATAAACCCTTGCATAATAATACGGATATTCTTGATAAAAAACGGCTTATTCGTGCTTTGGAAATAGCTTTGTATGGTAAACAAAAGCCCTGTTATCAATCCGATATGCTAAATAATTATACGCTTTTTTATATTACTTTCGAAAGGTCTGTTTTGCGTCAGCGAATTGCCTTGCGATTAAAACAACGATTGGAAAATGGAATGATCAATGAAGTGAAATCTTTGTTGGAAACAGGTATTTCAATGGAAGATTTATTTTACTATGGATTAGAATATCGGTTTATTTCCCAATATCTTGCAGGTAAAATGAATTATGAAACAATGGTATCTGCATTAACCATCGCTATTGGACAATTTGCAAAGCGACAACAAACATGGTTTAATCGCATGCGACGAAACGGCTTTAAATTAATTGATATTGACGGTTCTTTACCTGATTTGCAAAAGTTGGATCAGATTTTTTCAACAACTGATTTTGAGGAGATATCACTTTTCTGAAATTCGCATAGAAATTTTTCCTATCTTTGCACCGAAATTTTGTAGTACAAAATCGTAAATATTTTAAACAAATTATTAATTAAAAAAAAGTATTGTTATGAGAAGAATCTTTTTATTGACAGCAACAACTTTGCTAATTGGTTTTGCGCAAGCACAGTTTAAACCTACGGGTGGCTCATTTGGAATGGAGGTTCAATTTCGACCTCTGGGCGCTAATCTTATCGAAAACAAAAATATCTCGCCATCGCTTAATAGTCTTAATCTGTATGGTATTTCTGCAAGGTATTTTTGTATTGATCAGTTAGAGTTAAGAACGGATTTATATTTCGGGCTTAGTTCTTCAAAAAATAAGACAAAAGACCCAAGTGGAGGTAAAGAAGAACAGGTTTACACACAATCAGCTACTTTATTCGGACTTAATTTGGGAGTAAATTACCATTTTAAAGGAACGGAACGTATCTCGCCTTATGTAGGAGCAGTCGTTGGATTTGGCATAGGAAATGAGATGGAAAAATATACCAATTGGAATTATGTAGCAGATAATTCTTCCAAGAGAAAGCAAGGTAATGTGTTTGTGAATTTTGCTGGAGTAACGGGATTTAATTGGTATATTGTAAACGGATTATATCTCGGCGCAGAAATTGGTTTGGGATTAGAATTTATAAGGGATTTAAAAACAAAAAGCGAAACAGTAGTAAGCGGAACAAAAACAACTGTTACTGTAGATCCTACATCTTCTAGTTTTCAATTTGGTTTTTTTGCCAATCCAGCAATTCGTTTGGGCTGGAAATTTTAAAGGACAATTGTTTTCCATTAAGAAAACAGGCTGCAATATTGTAGCCTGTTTTTTTTTTAGTTCGCTCCGTTCGGACGAGGTTCTACCTCGTTCGCTCTATCCGAGCAGGCTATGCCTGCATTTATTTTATATTCTTTTTACTGCGCAGGTAGAACCTGCGAGGATAATTCGGACGAGGTAGAACCTCGTCCGAACAAGGGCTTGACCCGCAACCCCTGCCTTAAAACGTGTTGTCGGAGCAATGCAACCCACTGCCGTTGTAGAGACGGTGCGTGCACCGTCTCCTCT
>JAIROC010000209.1 GCA_031257735.1 Bacteroidales bacterium
GTAGTCAAAGATTACCGCGACACGAAAAACAAAGTGCCGTATGTGCCATTCCATTCCGATTTGGCAAGGGCGGGCGAGGAAGTCGGTTGGAAGTATCACGATTTAATAATTTGGGACCAAACAGGGCAAAGGCGAGCGGAACTGTTGGATTATCCGAGCGTTTTTTATATCAATCAGAATTGCTCGTTTATAGTGGTTTTTAGAAAGGTTAAATAGATTGTAAAAATATGAATATGGAAAATAATAATATAAATTTTTATCAAGGGACAACAAATCTCATCAAGCAAGGAGGTCCGAAACAACCGTTAGAACAAATTAAAGACCGCATTAGCGAGTTCTTTAATATGAAAAATGTACATTTTCTATTTGGCTCTGGTACAAGTTGTAATGCTATACCAAATATGAAAGGACTGTACGATGCCGTGAGAAAAGACATATACAGCCAAAATAATAAAAATCTTAAAATTGAATTATATTCTATTATTAAAAATCTTAAGACTAAAAACAATCTCGAAGAAATTTTGGGAGTATTATATTCTCACAGAAATTATTTAGAGGGGAAAAATGAAAATAATGAAACATTAGAAACTTGCAATGAACTAATTGATAAAATAGAAACACTTATATTTAATAAATTGAATGTTGATTTTTCAAATACAAATGAAAATATTGATATAGTATTAAGTACTTACAAAAATTTTTACAGTAAAATTGCTTTAAGGAATAAAGATTTATCTCGTATAAATATCTTCACAACAAACAACGATTTATTTAATGAAACTGCTCTTGATAGTTTAAACATTCATTATATTAATGGTTTTACGGGTGGAATTAATAAATTTTTTAATCCTGCATTGTTTAATTATACTTTTGCTAAAAGAATGGACACAAGTATTGAAAAATTTGAACCAGTTGAAAATATGATTTACCTGTATAAAATGCACGGTTCAATTAATTGGATTGAAGATACAGAAAATAAAAATAAATTTTTTAAAACAAAAGAAATATATGAGCCGTCAAGAGATAATGACAAAAATATATTGATTTACCCAACGCCGATTAAACAAAATAAAAGTTTAGGAAGTCCTTATGTTGAACTCTTTAGAGAATTTCAGAAAAAATTATTGGATCCGCATAGTGTGCTGTTTATTATTGGTTACAGTTTTAGCGACGAACACATTAATAATATTATATATCAGGCATTGGCTGTAAATTCAACAATAAATATAGTGATAATAAATGACATAAGCGATACAGACATTAGTAAAAGTAACGACAATAGAATATTTAAAATTTGGGGAGAAATAAAAAAAGAAGGGACTGAAGTAACCGACAAAATACATTTTTTCAATTATATTGTACAAAATCTATTACCGAATATTGATGCGTTTAAACAAAAAGATAAAAGCATAGAACAATTTATTGATTTTTATAACGAAAATTTATTAAAATGAATATAGGAAAGATAATATCTGTTGAATATGATAAGTTTCGCGTAAAACTTTTTCATACAACCAAAACGTCCGCACTTAGTTTAAATGGACAAATTTATTATTTTGGCAATATCGGCAGTTTCCTGAAAACATACAATGTCATTGGTGATTCTATTATATGTGAAGTTGTTGCTATACTTGACCATAATATTGAAAGTAAAATATATTCAAGTTATAATTTAGATAGTGCACGAGAACTTGTTATTAAACCAATTGGAACACTTGATAAAAATAGGAATTTTAATATGGGAATAGGAATTTTTCCAACAATTTATAGCGATGTAAGTATAGTTACATTTGAAGATATTGAAACTATTTTATCAACAGTACATAAAGACGGCAAACACATAGATAATCAAATTCATAAAGAAATTGAAATTGGAAGGAGTAAGAATTTAATCAACTACAAAATATCACTTAATATCAATAAATTATTTAACATTCATACGGCTGTACTGGGCAATAGCGGTAGCGGAAAATCAAATACCATTGCGCATATTTTACAAGAAGTTTATAGAAAACAAGATAATCACGCCGTTGGAGCAAAAACAATTCTTTTTGATGTGAACGGAGAATACCCAAGAGCTTTTGAAAAAAAACATTTAAATGAACAAATACAAATTAAGTTTTACAAACCCAATACAACAACTAAATCAGATATATTTTATGCTGATTTTTTCTTACCTTATTACCTATTGAATTTGGATGAATGGTTGGCGTTTTTAATGGCTTCCGAAAGAACACAAAAGCCGTTTTGGGACAGAGTTTTACAAGAAAGTTTTAAATTTTACAGAATTTTCCAAAGTACTGAAAAACAAGGTGTATATGTTAATTATTTTAAATGGAAAACAAGGAATATTCTGAATATAATTGTTTCAAAAGCAGATAGCGATACTGCCAAAATTACAGCAGCACAAGGAGTTATCTTAAGATTTAAAAACATTATCGCGGAAATTCAATCAAATTCTGTATTAAATACATTTCTTGACGAAATTAATAACAAATGTGATATTTCTTATGGTAATAATGATGGACATTTGTCTGGTTGTTTGGTAGATATGAAAATTGACGAGGAACAAGCAATTGCAATTAACGAAGAAAGATTAAGAACAGGGGAATACTTTGATTACAAGTTTTTTAAAACAGCAGTTGATATGGTTTTGCTTGAAGAAGAGGCGAAAGGGAATACACGTATTCGAGAATTTGTTTCTACAATGTTAAGCCGTTTAGATTATTTCTTAAATAATTCAGATTGTGATTTTATGAGAAATTGTACTATTACTTATAGTAATTCAGAAGACTATCTAAAAAAATGTTTTGGAATAACGGATAATGATTTTACAGACCAATTAATAGTAGTGGATTCAAGCGAAGTTGGTTCTGATGTTTTAGAATTGATGACAAGCGTAATTAGCAGAATGATATTTGATTATCGAAAGAAAAAACAAGGTGATAATAGACGAAAAGAGCCTGTACACTTAATTCTTGATGAGGCACACAGATATATTAAAAAAGATGCTGAATATATTTTAAAAGAAAATATTTTTGAAAGAATAGCAAGAGAAGGGCGAAAATTTTCTCTCTATTTGCTTATTTCTTCACAACGTCCTTCAGAACTATCAAGCACAGTTTTATCTCAATGCGGCAATTATATTGTTCATAGAATACAGAATGAAATAGATATGAAGTATATCTATTCCGTTTTGCCCTATTTTTCAGACGACTATACTACCAAGATTAAGCAGGCAGTTCCTGGAGAAGCATTGATTTTCGGTAATTGTGTACCAATGCCTTTACAAGTAAAAGTGACACGAGCAAACCCAGACCCGAATAGTGAGAATTGCGATATTAGTAAGGAATGGTTTCAAAAAAAGATTTTAAAAGATAATATTGCTCCATTTTAACGATAAATAAAAATTATGACCTACGATATAAATTTCAATTTTGGCAACAGCAACACAATGTATTTGACACATCCGCAAATTTCCTGCTGCAACTGCCACACACAAAAATCAAAAAGTTTGCACACAAGCGGGCAACAATTTTAGAACTTTTTAGATGCTTCACTTTGAAAAAAATTAAAAAAGCATAGATATGAACGAATCATTAGTTGAATGGACTTTATTGCGAGAGCAAAATTATCTCAACAAGTGTTTGGGATTGGGTGTGAAAAAGAAGATTTTTCAACAGTATTCTACCGAATACGGCAGGATTGATTTCGCTCACGAGTTGAACGACGGGCGCATTGCTATTACTGAACTTGAAACGGTTGTCGACAATAAATCAAAGTTAGAATATTGTAAGTATCAATGTCTTGAATATGCAAATATCCAATTTGGCAAAATGGAAAAACCGTTAATTGTGATTTTAATTGCCAATGAAACGCCCGACAAATACAAAAAGCAGTTAATCAATTTCTCACAAGAACACAATTTTGAGTTTAAAACTTATTCGCTCGAAATTGTCAATTCCTACTACAAACAATTGATTGAGGAAGCAATTAAAAATTCAGGCGTTCCGTTGGTAAAACCGGTGGCAAACAATTTCACGCATTTGGCTTGCCTCAATCGGTTTATACTCCCATTTCTTGATTTGGAAAAAGAGGTTTTGAAACGCAATGACTTTGTCGAATATTTTGATTTAAGAAAAGATAGAGCCGACAGTCATTTCAAAGTTCACAAGCAAATGGCAGAATATTTCGAGTTGATAAAGGATGTTTCCGAAACAAATAAACTTTCCGAAATTCAACTTACCGATTATGGCAAAAGATTTAGGGACAACATAAATTATGAATTTACAGTTTATCAAAATTATTCAAAATCAGAGTTAAAACAAATTGCTTTAAGTTTGGAACAAAAGCGAATTTTGCTTGAAAGTTTGATGAATGGTAATATTGGCGAACTGAAAGGCAAAGCAAACTTGCTCTATTTCATGCGTTTTGTGCATTTGACGGAAGGAATTTGGGTGCCGCGTGGCAGGAAAATGGACAAGCAAAAACGAGATTTTGCAAACAGTTTTTTGAGTGCCGATTATTCGGAAATCACACTTTGTAATTGGCTGAATTTTATTTGTACCCACGCAGTAGAATTGGAATTGGTTGAGAGAATAAAAACAAATACCGAATACGACAGAGCAACGCTCACAAGTTTAGGTTCGCGAGTTTTGGGCTTTATCGAAATGGATTTGCACTTGAAAAGAGAACGCGCACAAATACCGTTACAGTTATGAAAAAATTTTCAGTTAAACTCAATATTTACAAATATTCTCAGTTGAGATATATTGAGGAAGAAATATTCGGAGCAAAAGATAAATCAGAAGCCAAAAGTATTGCAAAAAGTTTTACCGCTTCAACAAAATGGGCAATGGATTTAACGCCTATACCTGATTTACGGACATTAAAGGTTGTGAAATGATTATGAAAATTAGCGGGTGAAAAATACTCAGAAAAAGAGTTTGGCGGTGCAAAATACAACCCATTTTCGACCCCGAAAATCTTTATTGATGAAGTCGGTTACGAGGGCTATATTATTGCCGAATGGAAAACCGAAAAGGGTAATAAATA
>JAIROC010000237.1 GCA_031257735.1 Bacteroidales bacterium
AGCCATTCCCGTTTAGTACCTGCTAAAATGAAGCCGTATTTTTGGAATAATTTTATGCTGACAGTGTTATCGGGGATTAACGTACAAGCCAATTGATGTAGATTGAGAGTTGTAAAAGCATAGTCAATGGTGAGTTTCAATGCTTCTGAGGCATATCCGTGTTGTCGATAGTTTGTATGTATTAATATCCCGATATAGGCGCGTAAATGTTTGGGACTAAAATCAAAAAGGTCTACCAATCCTATTGGTTTCCCGCTGGAACATTCACAAATAACCAATCGTAATTGTTTTGAGGTGTAGATATCTGTATTCACAGCCTCAATCACATATTGTTCCAAAGCAAAAGAGGAATAAGGGATAATGGTATCGCTTACATTCCAAATACTTGTATCGTTTTCAAACGTGTATAATGTTTGGACGTCTGATAATTCCAATGCCCGTAAAAAAATTTTATCTCCTGTCATATTATTCGTTTTATTATTTTCAATTGATGAGTATATTCGTTTCTTTCGGTGGAATAAATTCCTTTTTGAGTTATTTTGTCTATTCGTACTTTTCCAGAAGCATGAATGATGGTTTCGGTGTCCAATATTATCCCTGTATGCGTAATAAGGCCTTCTTTATTTTCAAAAAAAGCTAAATCTCCTGACTGTATTTCTGTGATTGACTTAACCGTTTCACCTTTCAAAGCCTGTTGAGAGGCATCGCGAGGCAATGATATTCCCGCTATTTTAAAAACTGTCTGATTAAGTCCAGAGCAATCTATGCCAAACACGCTACGTCCTCCCCACAAATAAGGCGCATTGAGATAGGATAATGCCGTTATTTTTATTCTTTCCTGCAAACAATTATCTGATTCTTTGGGATAATCAGGCAGTTCAAATATTTCCGCACCCAATCGAATTGTTTTTTCATCATACAGGGGCAAAGATGAAGCTGCAGGTATTGGAAATGAAAATCCACGCTTTTTATCCAAAACATACATACTTGATGACAATGTTTTATACTGTTGTTTGATATAATATTTTTCCCAACTGCTTGGGTGCATTAATGCAATTTGATGTGCATCTATATAACCTGAATAGTTATCAAAATGTGTGTTTATTTCCATCCAACCTGCTGCATGTTGAACGTCTACTATTTGATATGCTTCACCGAATAACAGTTGCGTAACCATTTCCGAGCGATGATTTGCCGCTGAACGAACAGGAATAAGCGCTATATTACAAAAGCCAAAAATATCCATACAAAAAAATTAATAGATTGCAAAAGTACTATAATATTTTGGATATTTTCACTGTAATTTTCGGATATGAAAATGAACAGTTAGCGGTAAAATTTGTTCATGAGCATTGAATATTCGACAGGATACTATAAGTCCTGCTTGGCTAATTGAAGTTTTTTTCACGCAGCCTTCTTTTGTCCTTTTATTAAAAAGTCAGGATGTATTATTTTTTTCCGAAGTCTTTTTCTGAGACTACTTTACCCAAAGTATCATGAAACGACCATATTCCTATTTTTTCTCCCAATTTGTATTCTCCTTTGATCCAAGGTTCTCCATTGGGATACCAGACACGATATTTTCCATCTTCTTTTCCGTTGATATAATTTTGTTCGCTATTTTTTTGACCGTTTTCATACCATGACATCCAAACACCATTCCTTGTTTGAGCGGTGTTATATGTTCCCGATATATACTTTTTTTCTCCCGGAAAAAAATACGTCTCCTTGTATAATACTTTATTTCCTTTACTGTCGATAGTATAATGACCGTCATCATCAATAAGATATTCTTCTATTCTTTTTGCTTTACCGTCAGCGTATTTTTCTTTTACTTCCTGTTTTGTTTTCACTCTGTTACACGAAGAGGCAACAATAATGACAAGAGCTAAAAATAAAACATTTCTGATTACACAAGTTGTTGTGATTATTTTTCTCATTTCTTTGATTTTTTGTAGGAATTATTTAATTCTTCTATCACTTCATCTGTAATATCATACAATTCGCTTGCATGTAAAACAGCAGAGCCAGCATTTATGGCGAATATATAATCCGCATTATAATTTGCTTCATTGACACGTTTGGCAGCATTCTTCAAAGAATCCATGATTTCGGTTTGAACTGACATCTCCTTTTTTGCAATTATTTGTGTATATCTTTCATTTAGTTCTTCCAATGCGTTCTTTTCTTGCAATAATTGTCTTTCTGCATTTTCCATTTGAGTTTGGGTCAGGACATTGTTTTGAACATTTATCATGTAATTTTGGTATTTCTCTTGGAATTTAGCAGATTTTGTTTGTAATTCCATTTGATAAGATTCTGTTTCTTTTTCCAAATCTTTTCTCAGTAATTCCATCAGTTCAAAATGTTTCTCCACCGAATCGGTATTAACGGTAATAATCAATGCTTGCGAAGGATCTCCTGTATGTAAGGGAATAGGTTTTGCTTTTTTGGGTTGTGAAAAATGCAAAACATACAGAACAATAACGGCAGCAACTATGATACCATAACCAGCAAGATGCAATATACAAGTTATTTTTCGCTTTTTGTTGCCTGCGGATACAGTATTGGGTTCGACGGATTGAATTGCTTCTTTCTCATTGTCTTTTTCATCTTCTGTATGCGAAAATGTTTCTTCGTTTTCGACATTATTCTCTTCATTGATATTCTCTTCTTCATTGGAGAATAACGTTTCTGTTGTTTCGTTATCCATTTCTTGTTCTTTCTGTTGAATCTTTTCTTGTTCTTCCATTTTTCTTGTAGTTTATATTTTAATTTCCTCTGTCAGATAAAAATTTAATTCTCATTAATCGGATTTCTTCCATTGTACATTCATCTTCTCCCAGCTCTTCCATGACTTCTTCCAAAGAATCTTCCTGTTTTTCGCACAGATATTCCATAATTTCTTCTCTTCGGTATGCGTCAATACATCCATCAATATAATAGTCAATATTAATTTTAGTTCCCGAAATAACAATGCTTTCTATTTCGGATAACAGTTCATCCATTGTCAGATTTTTAGCAATAGCGATGTCTTCCAGATTAATTTTTCTGTCAATATTTTGAATGATATATACCTTTATACCCGATTTATTGAGTGTAGACTTGACAATAATATCTTGCGGGCGTTCAATTTCATTATCTTCAACATATTTACGGATTAAATCGATAAACGGTTTTCCATATTTTTGAGCTTTTCCTGTTCCGACGCCTGTAATTTGTGTCATTTCTTCCATTGTTGTAGGATAATGCACGCACATATCCTCTAAAGATGTCTCTTGAAATACCACATAAGGAGGCAGATTTTCACGTTTTGCGGTATTTTTCAACAAATCTTTTAGCATCGAATATAAAGTTTTATCGACAATACCTCCCTTTTGAGGGACAACCATATCACTTGCTTCTCCATCTTCTTCATCCGTTTCTTTTTTCTCACTGACAATTTGGATAGAATAAGGTCTTTTCAAAAAACGTTCTCCTCCATGAGTGAGTTTTAATATACCATAATTATTAATGTTATTGACCAATAATTTTTCAAACAATGCCTGACGAATAAGCGATTGCCAAAACTTTTCGGATTTGTCATGTCCTTCTCCGAATTGTTTTAGTTCATTATGCTTAAACTTTTTTATGTCCGTAGACATATTACCCTGTAACACATTAATGATGTGTTTTTCCTTGAATTGCTGTTTCAGTTCACTGATTGTTTCCAGCAACATACTCATATATTCTTTTCCTTCTTCCATAACTTTTACGTGAATACAATTATCACAAGAACCACAATTTTCTTTATTATATATTTCTCCAAAATAAAACAGTAGATGTTTTCGTCTACATAAACCCGATTCGGCATAAGATGTCGTTTCGGTTAATAAGAGCTTTACAATTTCCTGTTCTGCTAATGATTTTCCTTTTGCCAACATTTCCATTTTCTGTATATCTGCATAAGAATAAAATGCGATACAGATTGCTTCTCCATCATCTCGTCCTGCGCGACCTGTTTCCTGATAATATCCTTCCAAACTTTTAGGCATGTTATAATGGATTACATAACGTACATCAGGTTTATCAATACCCATGCCAAATGCAATTGTTGCCACAATGACATCAATTTCTTCCATTAAAAATTTATCCTGATTAGTTGCTCTTATGTCAGAATCCAAGCCTGCATGATAAGGCAGCGCTTTAATTTTATTTACAATTAAAAATTCTGTCAATTCTTCTACCTGTTTTCGACTTAAACAATAAATAATGCCGGACTTGTTTGGATGTCTTTTTATAAATTTAACAATGTCTTTATCTATATCTGCTGTTTTTTCTCTTATCTCATAATATAGATTCGGGCGATTGAATGAAGATAAATAAACATCTGCATCCAGCATACCCAAATTTTTTTGAATATCATGTCTAACTTTAGGTGTTGCTGTTGCTGTTAATGCCATAACAGGCACATTTTGTTCGATAGTATCTATGATTTGACGCAGTTTTCTATATTCAGGACGAAAATCATGTCCCCATTCCGATATACAATGTGCTTCATCGATAGCAAAAAAAGAAATTTCAATGCTCGACAACATGTGAGCATTTTCTATTTTAGAAAGAGATTCAGGAGCCATGTACAATAATTTTGTTTTTCCTTCAAATAAATCTTCTCTTACCTGATTTTGTTCTGATTTCGTTAAGGAAGAATTAAATACATGGGCAATACTTTTGTCTGTTGTATGATTGCGGATAGCATCAACTTGATTTTTCATCAAGGCGATGAGTGGAGATATAATAATGGCAGTTCCATCCATTAATAATGCGGGAAGTTGGTAACATAATGATTTACCACCTCCTGTTGGCATAATAACAAAGGAATTTCGTCCATTTAAAACGCTACGAATAACGCTTTCTTGATTTCCTTTAAAATGTTCAAATCCAAAAAAATATTTTAGCTTTTTTTGAATATCGGGATAAACTACCTTTTTTTTTCTCATTCTTTACTCTTGTATGTATCAATATTTATTCCCCTCACAAGAAAGGGATATCTCATGTCTGCAAAATTATCAAAAAACACATACAGATTACTAATGAGGCTACTTTTTTTTTGAAATAAGTACGAAAAAACAAATGTTTTCCAATGATAGAAGTCAAACAACTAATATAATCAACCATTTAGGCTGTTCGATTTTCATAAAAAAAAATTATACACAACTCAAAAAACATGATTTTTTTTTTCATTTATCTTAAATCCGAAAGAAAACAGGGGAAAAAAGCGTCTCTATATAAAGATGAAATAGCATTCTTCACCTGACAAATTTTCAGTATACAGATAAAATGAGCCGAAAATATTATTGTCTTTAAAATTTGGCACAAAATAGGTAAGGTTTTTCTACTATTGGAATATAGCTTTCCGTGATGTCAGATTTAGTAGACATTTTATTTGTATAACCTGTACAATAAAGTGGGTCTATGTCAAAATATATAATGGCGTATAACAGAAAGGGACAGTATTGTATTTTTTTTTTTTTTTCTGTTTTCATTTTTTTTGTCCCTTTCGTACGCCAATTTTATTAAAGCTCGACAGGGCGCTTATGCCGTCCAAACAACGCCGTCATTGCAGGCTTGACCCGCAATCTCTGCCTTAAAATGCATTGTCGGAGTAATCATCAACATCGTCCAAACAACGCCGTCATTGCGGGCTTGACCCGCAACCTTCTGCCTTAAACGCGTTGTCGGAGTAATCATCAATATCGTCCAAATAATGTCGTCATTGTGGGCTTGACCCGCAATGACGGCATTAAAACGCGTTGTCGGATGTGGATTACCTCCGCTGCTCTTACGGGCGCTTCGCTGCGCCCGCAATGACGGCGTTATGCCGACTTTATAGACAGGCTCTATGTAAACATGATTATTCGACATATCGACACGACAATTGACAATAATATTGTATCTTTGCAAGCCAAATAAAAAAATAACAATGAAGGAATTAAAACATAAAGCGAAGTGAAAAAAATACGTTTTTGGTTAAAGAATGCGCGTCCTGTGTCGTTGCCACAAAGTATTTTTCCTGCCGTTTTGGCAGCAATGATGGCATTTCATAGTTCAGGATTTTCGTTATTGTATTCGATATTGGCGATTACGGGGGTTGTTTTTTTGCATTTAAGTATGAATTTGTTTGATGATTATTTTGATTACAAAAATCATGATGTCAAGATAAGAAATGCACTTGCAGGAAATAAAACCTTTTCCCGCGTAGGGAAATGTAGTTATTTGGTTTCGAAGGAGGCGAGTTTGAGAGAATTGTTTTTTGTTGCCACGCTTTTCTTATTGTTTGCTACTGTTTTGGGAGGAATAATTTTTCTGAACAGAGGAATTTTTATTTTGTACTTGATGCTGATAGGAGGTATTTTAGGGATTACCTATTCAGCGAAGCCCTTTTGTTTGAGTTATCGCGGCTTAGGTGAACTTACTGTTGGAATTATGTTTGGACCCTTATTGATGACAGGTGTTTTTTATGCTTCATGTGGGGATTATATGCCGTCTGTCGGGATTGTTTCTGTGTCGGTGGGATTGTTGGTAGTGAATATTTTGTTTACGCACAGTATATTGGATTATCATCCCGATAAATATGTGAGAAAAAAGACGCTTGCCGTCTTAATTAAGTCTACAAAGGTGCAATTTATCTTTTCCTGTTTTTTTACATTAAGTCCTTTTGTATTGATTGTCTACGGAATAGTGCGTGATTATTTATCTGTGTGGTATGCGTTGGTATTATTCACATTTCCGTTAGGGTTATATTTAATATATTCGATAGATGCTTTTTTCCGATACCCACAAAAACAATTTACCCCCTGTTTTCTCATGGGACCTATGGAAAATTGGGAGAGAAGAAAACAAAACGGAATAGCTTGGTTTAGCTTTCGATGGTTTCTTTCAAGAAATTTAACCATGTTTTTTTGCCTGCTGGCAATGATTGCATCCATATTGTCATTTTAAAACAAACAGATGAAACAGTTTTTGTATGTAGTTATCTGGTTTATTCGGTGTAGATTTTTTGGGAAAAAAAGACCTTTGCAGACTGTTATTTTTATTACGAATGCCTGCAATTTATCCTGTAAACATTGTTCTGTATATGATCATCAACAGCCGATAAGCAAGACAGCAGATCAAATTCAACAGGAATTGAAATATGCTTATCGAAAAGGTTCACGATTTGTAGACTTTGAAGGCGGTGAGCCGATCTTGTGGAGAGACGGAGATAAGACTGTAAATGATTTGATACTGATGGCAAAGCAAACAGGATTTTTTTCCTGTACCGTTACGACCAATGCGCAATTATCTTTTAGGGATAATGTAGCGGATACGGTTTGGGTGAGTTTGGATGGGGTAGGGGAGGTGCATGACAGTATTAGAGGGAAAGGCGCTTTTGCACAGGCGGAAAAGAATATTGCTGCTTGTGGGCGTTCTGCTGTTAATGTAAACATGGTAATTAATACTTTGAACTACACAAATGTTATTCAAATGATAGAATATGTAAAAAATAATCCGTACATACATGCTATTTCGCTTAACTTTCATACGCCCTATTCGGGTACGGAATATTTATTTTTGGAATGGGATGAAAGAGAAAAGGTAATTGATAAAATTATCCGAATGAAAAAAGCAGGCTATCCGATAATCAATTCTGTATCGGGATTAAAACTGATGAAGCATACCATGTATAAAAAACGATGCTGGATTTCAAATTTTATTCTTGTAGACGGAACTCGTTTATCGGAATGTGCAGGCAAAGCAGCGAATGTCTGTGATAAATGCGGCTACGGTATGTCGGCTGAAATGAAAAGTATTTTCGACGGCAATCCCGATACTTTATTTGCAGGATTGAAATTACGCATGAGAAAACGCTAATTATTGACAGATAAACATCCCTTAAAGCCGCATGAAACAAGACAATCTTTATTATTCTATACCTGAAAAATATTTCATGAATTGAATACGAAGATAAGCGTCAGGATTATTGATATTGTCAAAGCTCATTTTTCCTTTAAATTCGTCGATGGAAGCGTAATGATGTTTTTCCATCCATTCGGTTAACTCATTCAGTATTGTTTGAATATGTTCAATTCCTTTATTATACAAAACAGTAGCAATTTGAACGGTATCTGCTCCTGCAAGAAGTTGTTTAACCACATCTTTTCCGTTTGTGATACCTGAAGTTGCACTCAAATCACAATTGACATGATTGTACATAATGGCAATCCATCGGAGTGTATTATAAAATCCTTCTCCTTCTTTGAATATGGGAGCAGCTTTAATGTGCATATTTTCAACATCAATGTCAGGTGCAAAAAAACGATTGAACAAGACCAAACTATTAATGCCCGTATATGAGAGAGATTGAAGCATTTTAGCAAGACCTGAAAAATAATATCCTGTTTTCAGGGCAACAGCTATGTTCACATTTGCTTTGATATGCTCAATAATTTTAAAATAAATGTCTTCATTGACAGCGCCGAGTTTATTAAAATCTGCTGGGAGAAAAAATATATTTAATTCTAGGGCATCAGCGCCAGCATCTTCAATACGTTTAGCATAAGAGACCCAATCGCCATCCGAAGAACAGTTAATACTTGCAATAACAGGGATAGACAAGTTCTTTTTTGCTTCACGGATGATATTTCCATATTTTTCGTAAGATGCCATTTGCGTATATCCCTTTATATAGTCAAACGCATCGCGATAAGAAACATCAAAATTGGTATTATCCATGCTTTGCATAACTTCGTTAGTTATTTGTTCTTCAAAAATTGATTTAAGAACAATAGCGCCTGCGCCATATTCTTCCATTTTTTTCATTTTTTCAATGGAATTAGTCAGCCCGCAACTCCCTACGATGATAGGACTTTTTAAAGATAAGCCCATGTATTTACAACCTGTATTTGTCATGATAATAGTGGTTTTGTTATTAATATTTTTTGAATTAAAGAGAAGATATTTATTCTACAATTTTTCAAGTGCAAAGATACAACTTTTGGTAAATATACAGTTGTATTTTATGTTACCAAAATATTTATACAGGATGAAAAAGTCCGACTGTTTTAAGAGGTTGTGTGAAAAGTACTTCGTAACAATAGATGCTGTCATTGTTCTCTTTTCCTGACACCTTGGTGGAGGATGGAGTCTCGCAATGATGACATCGTTTGGATGCTTTTGTATGTTTTCACACAACATCTTTCGTGTTTTCGCGCTTTTATTCTTCTTCCTCTTTACGGTTTCGTTTAGCGTAGTTAATGATATTTCTTGCTGTTTTGTAGGAGAAATAGAAGTCGGGAGATGTGGTTTTGAATAATACGATAAGTTTATCTAACTGGTCATACAAAATAGAATCTGCTTCCGAAAAAAGTTCTTTTAGATTTTTTGTATGTAAAGCGCGTTCTTCTTTTGCGATTTGAGGTCTGTTGATAAAATTTTTATAGTTTGAAATAGCCTCGTCAAGTTGTATAAAATCATTGTCTTCAATACCATACTCTCTTAATTCTGATGTATATTTTTTTGCTTCAGTTATTATATTTGTTGCAAGCGTAAGTGCGTCGTTAGCGTGTCCATGATAAAACATGCTTTTGTTGATAGACATACTAGATAACAATACTTTATCATTTTTGTCGAAAGCAATCACATACATTGCATTTGCAATTTTTACACTACCTGCTATCACCTCTTCAAGTGTTTTTTGTTTTTCAGCGCTATATCCACCTATGGATACTTTTGCCTGTTGTTGTGCTGTTTCACGAATAGAGGTAAGTACGCGATTCAGTGTTTCAACTAAATCTACCATCCTTTTTACATGGGCATAGATTTTCAAATTATTGGATAATATTTCTAATACTCTTTGGAGCATGTCTAATTTTGATTCCTGATAATCAGTCATAACTAATTCAATTTTAAGTTAACATTTAAATTTATTTTTACTATAGTTACGGATATTTAAGATGACGTATACATATTATTTGTCATATCTAATAATTCCGACGTGCAAAGATATAATATTTTTTTCTGTTATAAGCAATATTCTTTAATAAAGTTTCATTAAGTTTAAATAAATATATAGAAACCTGACAATCAGTGTTATATTTCGTGACTTACAATGAATATTTCGTGACTTACAATGAATATTTTATAACTTACAATGGATATTTTATAACTTACAATGGATATTTCATGACTTACAATGAATATTTCATAACTCCAATGAATATTTCATAACTCCAATGAATATTTCATAACTTCCAATGAATATTTCATAATTTACAATGAATATTTCACGACTTACAGTAAATATTTTGTAATTTCACTCATGAAATCCTGAATTAAAATGTATTTTCTATCACTTAATCAGAATATACTATCGCTTAATCAGAATATACTATCGCTTAATCAGAATATACTATCGCTTAATCAGAATATATTATCACTTCATCAGAATTTTCTATGGCTCAATCAAAATTTATTACGACTTCATCAGAAATTTCTACGACTTCATCGGAATTTTCTATGACTTCATCGAAATTTTCTATGACTTCATCGAAATTTTCTATGGCTCAATCAAAATCTTAAGCCGATTACAACCGATAAAGTTTCCGTGAATGTCGATAAAGTTCGTCTCAGAATAGATAAAGTTTCCGTGGTATTGATAAAGGTTGTCTTAAAATAGATAAAGCGTTATTAATAATCAATTGAAGTTTGGCTACGCCGATTTAAAAATCCCCATCGGCTTTACTTTAATGAATTACATATAATTAATAAAAATTTATTTGGGTAAATAAATAATAAACAGTAAAATAGGCAAAGACAATTAGGTATACAACAGAAATCCTATAGGGATGACATATCATTCCTATAGGATTTTATTGACTACTAACATTTTTTTCTACCGACATGTCATCCCTACGGGATTTTTTGTCATACAAGAATAATCTGATTAGGCATATTTTGCTTTTTATTCATTAAAATAACCTTTTGTCATTCTTATCTTTATTAAAGATAGGAATACAATGACGTCGTTGTTTGGACGCTTTTGTTTGTTTTCACACAGCCTCTTAAGCATCTTTGAACATCATTTGAAGTCATTTTGAATAAGCCCGAATAAGTTGGCTTGTTATGATTAGCATAAAAAATATTCGATGTCTTTCAAATTAATAATTATTGGTTTGTTGTCTTTGTTGCTGTTTGTAATTATTTCTTTTGGTTCGATTTTTCCTATTTTAATGTATTTCTTCTGTTTCAAGATAAAAAATGCGGCTATCAAAAAAATAATTAGAAAAAACAACACTCCATTGCAACCGAATTTGAAATTATAATTATGATTTTCTGATGGTGTATTCATGTGTTTTTTTATAGCAATTTATTTATTTTTTTTATTATTTTATTTACTCGGAATATTATCAAAAATAATGCCAACAATTGTAATACCTGCTTAACGGGAAATCTGTTTCTTATATACTGCACTTCTGTAGTTTAGGATAATAAATAAATCAAATATATATTTAGTTGAGAAATAAATGAATTTATATTTAGAAGAAATGAGAGCAGAAAGGTTAGCATAATGGTTCATTTTAATTTTTTCTTTAGATAATCTAAAAATAGTTCTGCTGTTTGAAAAAGGGTAAATATTTCATCTGCTGTTTTTTGTTCATAAGTATATTCTGCAAAATTACTATGAACTAAAATATTTCGTACATGTCCTATTTCGATAAATGCGTCTATTGCTTCGCGCAATTGTTTCTTTTCCATTTTTCTTTCTTCTGTATCGCTTTCTTCTATTTCTATATCAGAGATTGCCTGCTTTTTAAAGACATCACCGAAAAGACCGAAAAATTTATTAGCGCCTTTTCCTGGTTTATCTATTTGATTTTGTTTTCCCCAATCGAAGAGTTGAAAATATTTACCGCTTATTGCTTGTTTCTCAAGAAAATTCACAATGCGTTCATCTTCATTTGATTTTGACCTTACGAAATCAGAGAGAATAGTAGTTATTTCGCGTTCGAAATAACTACCTGCCGATAAAATGAGTATTTTTCGTAAATGTTTATTTAAATCATTTGTCAGCAAAAGTTCTTTCCTTTCAAGTAAATACTTCTCTATTGCTTTATATTCATTTTTTAGTTGTTCAACAGGATTACTCATAACAATTCTTTTGCTTTATCTATTCTCAATTTTACATTGGCAGTGCTGGTTGTGCTTTTTCTACTTGCATTAATAAAATCTGCATTTTCCTTTAATGTATTGACCTTCCACAAGTTAGTTTTTTTGAGATCAAGAGATTTTGATAGATATGCTTTTTCTGTCAAAGCAACAAAAATTGCCTCATAGACTGCAATATTAAATCTTTCTTTATTGAAGAATAGTTTTTGATTTATATTCACAATTTCTGATACAAATATTTCAAATAGATTTTCAAAATATTTTATTTCTTCTGCTGAATATTTTTTTGCTTGTGCCGAAAAACCATTTAAAAATTTAATCAGACTTGGATGATAATTATCGTGATTGGCTAACATGGCAAACCCCCTTAAAATAACTTCTATATCTTTCATATTGAGGTCAGGTGTAGGTTTTGGGGTTAGTGTTCTCCAATTGGCATTAAGATTAATGCGGTAAAGCATATCATAAAAATTTGAATGATATAAACTTGTCCGAATTTCTTGTGGTTTAAGATTTACACTACCTGAATTTAGTCGGTTAAATATTTCAAATATTACAGAATCGCCATCATCGGGTGAATTTTGTTTGATAATTATGTTTCTGATTGTTCTAAAATCAAAAGAATTTCTATCCTCTTCCGATAAGGTAGAATAATTCAGTTTATTGAATTTATTGTTTTTGTCGGGCAATATATCAGGAAGCTGAAGATTAAAGTCCACAAAATAATTATTGTCTGAGAGAATATCTTCAGGGAAACCTTTATTTTCGTCAAAGATATTCCTTAATTCTATTCGTTTTTCCAGTCGGGGAAATCTTTTTTTCTTAAAGAAATAAATAGTAAAATAACGTTGTTGTCCATCAATAATCAGGAAACTGTTTTTTTCTTGTGCGTATAAAAACATTTGAGGAACAGGTATCCCTATCAGCAAAGATTCTATTAATTTGGAAGCACGTTTTATATCCCAAACATAATTGCGTTGAAATCCGGGTATATTTACAATTCCGGAATCAATAAAATCGTACAAAGTACGAACATTAAAATCATTTGGAGACACAGAAATATCATATTCTGAGAAACTAATATCTTGCTCTTGGTCGTCATCGCCTTCATATAGAGCATTTCTTTCGATTTCTAATTCTTCTGACATAATTTAATTCTTTTTATGTTTACAATAATAAATTTGATACAAATAATCTCTATTGTCTCAACTTGTCTTTCAGTAAACCCATTAGGCGACTGCCTTCGTTGATTATTGTATGTATATTGTTCATTCCTTATCTTAATTAAGGAAATGCAAAGATACAATAAAAAAAATCAACCGTCAAACCTGAAACGTAATTTTGTACGAAAAACAGAATCATCATAATCATATCAATCACAAAAATCACAGTTCGGACAAGGGCGGCGAAGCGAGAACAAGATTGTTATACGACATTTTGGGCGTATCCCATTATTTTCTTCTCCTAAATTATATTTTCTGTACCAATACTTTTCCAAAACATTTTTTACCATTTTCATATGGAAAATATTGAGTATTGAGAATAATTTTATATCCCTTTTCCAATAATCCATTTAATATTGGTCGCGCAGATACGGCAAAAGGCTTTTTATAATCATTTGGTATATAACAATTACTTACCACTAATTTATTTGCATCATCATATTTTTTATATTTTTCAGGTATATCGTTTAACGGAATTATTTTCAAATTTTTGTATTTGGGTCTATCTTTTATGGGAATATTTGTATACCAATGCCCCGAAGCATCTACAAGTTGTTTTTTGGGATTAAAAAAATAATCAACCCGATTATATCCCGCCCATACTTCATTGTTCATAAAATATGGGATAAATGCCGGTGTTATAGGATTTGTTATATTAGATATAATTATAAACTGTTTTCCGCTTTTAATGGTGATTTCCCAATAGTCTATTGCTCTTGAGAATGGAGGATTAGTGCATACTATATCTGCATCTTCATTAAGTATTTTCAATGACAAAGGGTCATCAAAACTACCCGTATAATTTTTTGGAAATTCTTTAAATTCTCTAAATCCTTCTTTGGTAAACACATACCCTTTAGCGCCCTGATTAAATAAATCTACTGGACCGCTATAATGGGTACATATTAATTTTTTCAATTCAAGTTCTTTGAAATTCTGTAAAAAATATAACGCAAACGCCGATGTGTTTTTACGATTATCGTCAACCGCATCATCACAGTTGCAAAACACGGTTTTATTTTTCCAGATACTTTTATCATACATTGACAGTTCTTTTTCAATGTCTTCAAATTTGGTATAAAATTCGTCATTATTTATTTTTTGTGCCTTTTGCAGTACCTCCTTTCGAGAGATTCCTCGTTCTTCCAATGACGGGGTTGTTCTTTTTACTATTTTTACTATCTGTTTTTTATCATCGGTTTTAATAAATATTTCTTTGACAAACATTTTATGGGCTTGTATAAATGTTACATACTGTTTAAACAACTCGGAATTGTAAAAATAAATTTCCTTGCTTTTTTCTTCCCGAAGGATACTATATTTTTCCTTTATATCATTTTCCAATTCTGTCATATTTTTTACTTCACAGGTGAATAGATACTGGTAAATATTTTCTTTGGATTTACCAGTCATCTTATTATATTCGTTTAACCTTCTTTCTAAATCATTGGTTTTACCTATTTTGCATTTTGAAGGTTCCAACAATGCTTGAACTATATAAATGTATTGTTTTGCCATTTTACCCCTCCTTATAAAATAAGATTAGCTTGTCCTTTGTTTGTTATGTCTATGCAGGTTTTACTTGCATTTTCTGTTTCTTTCAATAAATCATTCATGTCAGATTCAATTATTTTATCGGTTGCAAAGATACATTTTTTTACTTTAGTTTATTTGGATGTTGTATCTCCATAAAAAATGCTACCTTTGCAGACCATAAAAACAATAAAAAGGGTTGCTGTTAAAGTCAATAACCTCAAAGAATAATTATACTAAAAAATAAAGGTATGAATTTAGAACAAAGAATAAATGAAGACATTAAGTCAGCCATGCTGGCAAAAGACAAAGAAGCATTGAATGCGTTGCGTGCAATAAAATCAGCTTTGTTGTTACTTAAAACAGAAAAAAATGCAGGCGATATTACGGAAGAAACAGAATTGAAAACCTTACAAAAATTGGTTAAGCAACGTAAGGAAGCTGCTGAAATGTACAAAAGTCAAAACAGAGATGATCTCTATAATGAAGAAATGTTTCAAGTAGATGTTATTTCCAAATATTTACCTGCACAAATGTCAGAGACTGAAATTACAGATGTTATTAAACAACTCATCAAACAGGAAAATATCACCGATATAAAAGGAATGGGAAAATTGATGGGATTGGCAAGTAAAGCATTGGCAGGCAAAGCCGATAATAAGATTATATCGGAAATTGTAAAAAAATTATTGTCGTAGAAAATGAAGCGATTTATAAAAAATGTATTTGCCCAAAATGAATATAATTGTTTTGGGTGTTCACCTTATAATGAGATTGGACTTCAGTTAAAGTTTTATGAAGTTGATGATTATATAGAGTCAGAGTGGACGCCTGCCAAACAATATGAAGGCTATCCGGGTGTGATACATGGAGGTATTTTGTCAACTATGATAGATGAAGTTGCGGCTTGGACATTGTACATAAAAGCGCGATGTTCAGGAGTTACATCCCGTATGAATGTGCGTTATCGAAAACCTGCAGCATCAAATCAGGAAAAATTTACGGTACGTGGAAAATTGAGAGAACAAAATCGAAATCTATGTTATATAGATGTGCAATTACTGAATACAAATAATGAAATCTGTGTTGAAGCGGAAGTCGTTTATTTTGCTTTTTCATTGGAAAAATCAATAGAAGAATGTTATTATCCGAAAGATTATAATAGTTTTTTTGAAGAGTAATTCTTGTTGAAGAGAATGATATGGAGAGAAATCTAAAATCAAAAGTTATTAAATCTGTGGAAGATATTGAAAAGATAAAACGATATTGTGCCTATCAGGAACGTTGTCTGTATGATGTTCGTTGCAAATTAAAAGAATGGAAGGTCAACGAAGAAACAACAGAATGGATTGTAAATAAATTGGTCTCAGAGGGATATATCAATGAAGAACGCTTTGCCATGATGTTTGCCCGCGGTAAATTTAATATAAAATCATGGGGAATACGGAAAATCAAAGCCGAAATGGAAAGACGTAATATCAATGGCGACTATATCAAAAAGGCAATTCGAGAAATAAAACAGGAAGATATTTTGGAGAAGCTGGATAAATTGGCGTGTAAATGGTTAAAGGAAAACCCCAAAGGAAATCGTAACGAAAAGAAACAAAAACTTTTTCGTTATTTAGTTTCGAAAGGATATGAACAAAATGATATTTGGAATTGTATAAGTAAAGCATTGTATGAATAAAAACGTAAAATAAATGATACCTATAGGAGGAGTAAAAGATTTAGAACGGCGTTTGTCCGAGATACGGAGGTTTCTTTGACATTGACAAGAAAATAGCAGAAATAAAAAGTAAAGAAGAAGAAACACATGCCGCAGACTTTTGGGACAATCCCCAAGAGGCAGAACAGAAATTAAAAAAAATCAGCGCCTTAAAAGTCTGGACGGCAGCATTTGATAAAGCAAGGCAATGGGTCGAAGAAGTTCCCATCGCAGTTGAATTTTTTTCTTTGGGAGAGATGACAGAGAGTGAGTGTGATACTGTTTATAATCATGCGCTTGCTTCGATAGAAGAATTGGAATTTCGACGCATGATGAATAATGAAGAAGATCGTTTAAGTGTTATTCTCACCATTAATTCTGGGGCAGGCGGTACAGAAAGTTGTGATTGGGCGGCAATGCTTTTACGGATGTATGTCCGTTGGGGCGAGCGTCATGATTACAAAATAAAAGAATTGAATTATCAGGAAGGAGATGTTGCAGGGCTTAAATCCGTTACGATAGAATTGGATGGAGAATATGCCTATGGAAATCTAAAGGGGGAAAGCGGTGTTCATCGTTTGGTTCGTTTATCGCCTTTCGATGCTGCAAATAAACGTCATACGTCGTTTGCTTCTGTTTTTGCGTATCCTGTGGTGGATGATAATATTCATATTACGATAAATCTGGCGGATATAACATGGGATACTTTTCGTTCTGGTGGTCCTGGCGGGCAAAATGTAAATAAGGTGGAAACGGCAGTTCGTTTGTATCATCGTCCTTCGGGACTGATAGTTGAGTGTCAGGAAACACGGTCTCAATTGCAAAATAAAGAAAAAGCAATTCAAATGCTTAAATCGCGTCTCTATGAACAGGAATTGCAAAAAAAACGTTCCAAAATAGATGAAATAGAAAGCGCCAAAAAGAAAATCGAATGGGGGTCTCAAATTAGAAATTATATTTTACATCCCTATAAATTGGTGAAAGACAATCGTACGAATTGTGAGACAAGTAATACGCAAGCTGTTTTGGATGGAGATATTGATGTTTTTCTGAAAGCGTATTTAATGGAATTTGGAGGAACATCTTAAAAGGAAGGAATGAAAGATAAATTATTAAATCGTTTTTTGCGATATATTGCAATTGACACACAATCTGATCCCAATTCGGAAACAATTCCAAGTGTTGCAACGCAACTTGTTTTTGCGCAGCAATTAGTTAAGGAATTAAAAGGAATCGGTATAGAGGAAGTTTCTCTTGACCGTTATGGCTATGTAATGGCAAAAATTCCTGCCAATACAAAAAAGAAAGTTCCTGCAATCGGCTTTATTGCTCATATAGATACATCCCCTTCCATGGATGGGGAATGTGTAAATCCTAAATTAATAGAGAATTACGACGGAAAATCTATCGTAATTAATTCGGACAGGAATATAGTGTTGGACACGAAAATATTTCCCGAACTTTTATCGTACAAAGGGCAGACGCTCATTCACACGGACGGAACTACTCTCTTGGGTGCAGACGATAAAGCAGGTATAGCCGAAATCATGACGGCTATGGAATATATACTACAGCATCCTGAAATTGAGCATGGTTTAATTTGTATAGCCTTTACGCCTGATGAAGAAATAGGAACAGGTATTGATAATTTTGATGTACAGAAATTTGGGGCGGATTATGCCTATACCATAGATGGAGGTGGAGTAGGGGAGTTGGAATATGAGAATTTCAATGCTGCAGTGGTTGATATAGACATTCAAGGATTGGATATTCACCCCGGAACAGCAAAAGGAAAAATGATTAATTCCCAACTTATTGCTATGGAAATAGAAAATCTGCTTCCCCCTCGACAGAAACCTGAATATACCGATGGATATGAGGGTTTTTTCCTTTTGACTCATCTGAATGGAAGTATTGAACACACTAGGATGCAGTATATTATTCGAGATCACGACAGAGAAAAATTTGAAGAAAAGAAGCAATTACTTTTTTCCGTCATAGACAAGTTGAATGAAAAATACGGGCAACATCTCATTACATATACATCCAGAGATCAGTATTATAATATGCGGGAAAAGGTTGAGGAAGTAAAATTCATTGTAACTGTTGCGGAGCAGGCAATGAAAGAGGCAGGTATTATGCCTGTAATAATACCCATACGTGGTGGCACTGATGGTTCTCGGTTGTCATTTATGGGGCTTCCCTGTCCAAACATTTTTACAGGAGGACATAATTTTCATGGAAAGTATGAATATGTCGTACTTGAATCAATGGAAAAAGCTGTAAATACAATAATAAATATCCTTAAGCGATATGGAGAAAATGAATAAGGAAAATTTTACCTTTACAGGAGAATATTTTCTGTATGCTTATTGACAATTGTAATAAAAAGGAAAAAATGGATACAGAGAAAGAAATATGTTGTTTATGGGATAGTCATAATATTAGTTATCATAGAGCGTTATATGAAGGAATGAAAAGTATTGTCGTATTTGTTCAAAAACTTTTTTTATTTTCAACAGGTTTATAATTATAAATAATAGATATATGGATAAAAACATTAAAATAGGTATTGTGGGACTTGGTTATGTAGGGCTTCCGCTTGCAGTGGCGTTTAGCAGGAAGTATGAAACGGTTGGATTTGATATTGATCATGATAGAGTTTCAGAATTGAATACAGGAGTGGACACTACTCGGGAAATAGAAGATAAGGCGCTTCAAATGGCATTAGAAAACTCAAATTCTTCGAGAAGGTTAATATTAAGTGATGATGTAGCTTCGATAGCAGATTGTAATGTCTATATTATTACTGTTCCGACGCCTATTACAAAATATAAAACACCGGATCTTTCTCCATTATTAAATTCTTCCGCAGAGATTGGGAAAATATTAAAAAAAGGAGATATCGTTATTTATGAATCAACGGTATATCCGGGTTGTACAGAAGAGGAATGTGTCCCTGTTTTGGAAAAACATTCGGGATTGAAATACAATGTGGATTTCTTTTGCAGTTATTCACCTGAGCGAATTAATCCGGGGGATAAAAAAAATACATTGATAACGATTAAGAAAGTGGTTTCTGGTTCAAATGAAAGAATTGCGGATATAGTGGAGCAACTATATGGTTCAATTATTGAAGCAGGTACATTTAGAGCATCTTCAATAAAAGTAGCGGAAGCAAGTAAAGCCATAGAGAATGCACAAAGAGATGTGAATATTTCATTTATGAATGAATTGGCATTGATATTTGATAAAATGGGAATTGATACAAACGAAGTACTTGAAGCAGCGTCTACAAAGTGGAACTTTTTGAAATTTTCTCCCGGTCTTGTAGGAGGACATTGTATTGGTGTGGATCCGTATTATTTGCTTCACAAAGCTCAACAATTAGGTTATAATCCGCAGGTTATATTATCTGGGAGAACGGTAAATGATAGTATGGGACGTTTTGTCGCATCAAGAACAATAAAATTAATGATTAGGCATAACATTAAGATTGTTGGCAGTAAAGTTTTGGTTCTGGGATTTACTTTCAAAGAAAATTGTCCGGATATTCGCAATACAAAAGTGATTGATGTGATTAATGAACTTAAAGAATTTGGAATAAATGTTGATGTTTATGACCCGTATGCTATTAAAAAAGAAGTGAAACAAGAATATGGGGTGGATCTATTGGATATATTGCAGGATATAGAAAAATATGATGGAATTATCATAACAGTAGCTCATAATGAATTTAAAAATATAGACTTCAGTTTTGTGCGTAATCAACAAACTGTGATATTTGATGTAAAAGGAATTTTAGACAGGAATTTGGTACATGGAAGATTATAAATCATAATCATATCCTTTCATCCCTTTACTATAAGATTTCTTCTATTTCGTAAGTATCTTTTCCGATGAAAATCACGGATAAGTGTTTTTCTTCATTGTATAATTGTAATCAGAGAATAACGATAAAGGGCTGAAAGCCCGCAATCAATAGCACAGGGCAACGCCCTGTGTAACGTAACACCCTAAAAACTAAGCCTTGAAAGGGCGTAATCAATTATATGAATTATGAGTTATGAGTTATTTTTGTTTGCGTTAGCCAATTTTCAATTTTCAATTTTCAATTTACAATTATTGAAGGGCGTTGCCACTGTGCTAATGATTTATGGTTTTCAGCCATTGTCAGGAAGCCTTGAAACCATAACGCAATCATTAAGGCATTACCGCGACCAATCAACGCCTTGTCG
>JAIROC010000421.1 GCA_031257735.1 Bacteroidales bacterium
AAACTCTTTGCCAAAAAATACGTACCCCCCGCTATTAAGGCCGAGATTGACGAGACCGTAACAAAGGTAGAACTGGAAGCCTCCCAAAACTACAATAAAAGACGCCCCCCCCCCCCCCCTTAATTTTACGGAAATGGGCATACCCATAGGGGCCAAGCTCGTTTTCAGTTATGGCGATACCGCTGTAGAGGCTTTTGTTTCGTCCGACAGAAAGGTTAAAAAAAAGGCGGACGATGAAGAAGAAAAATCCCTGTCTCAATTAACACGGGAAATTCTTAACCTTGATTATAATATACAGCCAACCCGTTATTGGAGCTATGAAGGCAAGTCCCTGAATGCCTATTATAACGAAACGTATACCTATATTTAGGGGAAATAAATAAATGCCGGAAATTCCGATAAATGAAGTCCTCACCAAAGCCTTTATCAAAGTCCGCCCGGAACGCGCCGCTATTGAGCGGTTCAAGACTAATTTTATCACCCTGCTTGATACCATAAAGGCAAGCCCCGCGGAGACCGAAGAGTTTCTTAAAAACCTTGTCTCAGACTTTCTTAAAAAAACGTGGTATGAAAGCGACTGTTTTATAAATACCTCCGCCCGGATTGATATGGTTATCCATACCGGCAAAGATACGGGCAGCCCCATAGGGGTCATAATTGAGGCCAAGAGACCCGGCAATAAAAATGAAATGATTAGCCGCACCAGCCTCAACGCAAAAGCCATGCAGGAATTATTGCTTTATTACCTGCGAGAAACGGTTGATAATAAAAATATCGAATTAAAACATCTTATCATCACCAACGCAACAGAATGGTACATCTTTAATGCCCGTGAATTCTATCACTGTTTCACCCAGGATAAAAAACTGCTGGAACTGTATACCGACTTCAAAACCGGTTCCCTTCTGGAAAAGGACAACACATTTTTTTATAATCAAATTGCAGCGCCATATATCAAAAAGAATGAGAAAGATCTGCACTACGTCTATATAAATATTTCTGATTATGAAAAAACAATCCGCGGTTCTGATAGGGACGAGGATAATAGACTCATCAGACTTTTCAAGCTGTTTTCCCCATATCATTTATTAAAGCGGCCTTTTGCCAATGACAGCAATACCCTAAACCAGAACTTTTACGTCGAATTGCTTTACATCATGGGTCTTTCCGAAGAAAAGGAGGGCAATAAAAAGGTTATAGTCCGCAATCAAAGGAGTAAAAGAGAACGAGGCTCCCTGATAGAAAATGCCATTTTCCAGCTATCAGATGATGTTTCAAGCGAACAGAAACAATTTGACATTGCCCTTGAATTGGTTATAACTTGGATTAACCGGATATTATTTCTCAAGCTCCTTGAGGCTCAACAGTTGCAATATCAGGACGGCAACCCCGCTTATGCTTTTTTGAACATTAAGACCATAAAAAACTATAACGACTTGAGTACGCTCTTTTTCAAAGTCCTGGCGGTAGAACCAAAAAGCAGGGATGAAGCGGTAAATAAGAGATACAAAAACGTCCCGTATCTTAACAGTTCGCTTTTTGACAAGACGGAAATTGAAGTAAAATATTTTTCAATATCAAATCTGCAAAATGAAGATATGACTATATTCCCTTCCACCGTCTTAAAAGATACAGCAGGCAATAAACGGAAAGGCGCCATCAATTCATTGGAATATATTTTTGAATTTCTTGACGCTTATGATTTTGCTGGTGAAGGATCAGAAAACATACAGGAAGAAAACAAGACCCTTATTAACGCCTCCGTTCTCGGCCTTATATTTGAGCAGATAAATGGTTATAAAGACGGTTCCTATTTTACGCCGGGTTTTATTACATCTTTTATAGCATCGGAAACAATCAGACTTATTGTTATCGATAAGTTTAATAAGGTTAAGGGATGGAAAGCTGTAACGGTTGACGATATTTATAATAAATTGAATTCAGAAGATATAAAAGAAGCCAATGAAATTATAAACAGTCTTACTATCTGCGACCCTGCTGTTGGTTCGGGTCATTTTTTGGTATCCGCCCTAAATGAAATAATAGCTATTAAAAGCGACCTTGGCATTTTGGTTGACGACAGGGGCCGTAGATTGCGGGATTATAAAATAACAATAGAAAACGATGAATTGATGATCTATAACGAAGATCAAAAATTCTTTACTTACAATTATAAAAGTGAAGAAAGCCGGAGAATACAGGAGACCTTGTTCCAGGAAAAGCAAAGAATCATAGAAAACTCTCTTTTTGGCGCAGACATTAACCCGAATTCGGTAAAAATATGCCGCCTTCGTCTCTGGATAGAATTACTGAAAAACGCATATTATACAAAAGAAAGCGGATATAAAGAACTTGAAACACTCCCCAATATAGACATAAACATCAAATGCGGTAACAGCCTTATAAGTCGGTTTGACGTTGATATAGACCTCGGAAAAGAAATATCAAAGCTGGATTTTACAATTCAGGATTATAAAAACGCTGTTTATAATTACAAGAACTCAACGGACAAGGGGAAGAAGCAGGAACTTGAAAAACTGATAGCCAAAATAAAAAATAATTTTAAGGTAGAAATACGTAACCAGGACAAATTATTCATTAGAAAGAAAAACTTAATGATTGAACTGGACGAAATAAAACATCAAGGCGAATTTTTCGAGATAACCGAGGAAAAGGGAAAGAAAGAAAAACGCATTTTTGAAATTGAGAAAGAGATGGAGAAAATTGAACGGGTTTTTGATGAATATGAAAATAATAAAATTTATAAAAACGCCTTTGAATGGCGGTTTGAATTTCCCGAAGTGTTAAATGATGGCGGTAATTTTATCGGCTTCGATGCGATTATAGGCAATCCGCCCTATGGGATTTTGAATAAAAAACAAAATAAAAGCGAGAGTATCATCGTTCCGGATGAAGAACTGGAATATTATAAGAATACCCCCCTGTATAACCCTGCCGGCGGCGGTATGTTGAATATTTTCCGGCTGTTTATCGTCAAAAGTCTGTCCCTGTTAAAAGAGGGCGGTATATTTTGTCAAATCTTCCCCCTTGCTTTTACCGGGGATATTAGCATAAAAAATCTTCGGAAACATATTTTTGATACTACCCAAATAATGTTTATAGAAGCCTTCCCGGAACGTGATGATACAAACAAGAGGGTGTTTGAAGCCGTTAAAATGTCGGTTTGTATCTTACTTAAACTGCAAAAAGGCCGTCCGCCCTGCCAATGAGCCGTTTTATGTCCGTATCAACCGCAGCAGGAGCATTGATGAATTGGCGGGAAAAATCCGTCTTACCAGAAATGACATACAGTTTTTACAGCCTCAATACTTAAGTATTCCTTTAACTTCTCCTGTTGAAACGGAACTTGTTTTAAAAACCTTCAAGATGGGAATTCGTTTTGCCGAATTGGGGAATTGCGGCGAAGGCGAGGTCCACATGACTTTTTGTAAAACGGCTTTTTCCAATGATCCCTCAAAAGCGGTATTGCTTAAAGGGGCGATTATAGACCGGTATGTGCAACGAAAGAAAATGAGCCAGGGCGAAATCGTTTTTATTGATGAAACCATACTGCATAGCCTAAAAACAATAGATATGGATATTGTCAATGGAGAACGCATTGTCATGCAGGGCATAACAGGCGTTAATGAAAAAACTCGCATTAAAGCCATGCTTGTAAAAGGAGTATACTGCGCCAATTCTCTGAATTACCTAACGCTAAACAAACCAATAAATAAAAAGTACCTTTTGGGCCTTTTTAATTCAAAATTGATAAATTTCATTTTCAAAAAGTTCAATACAAACAGCAATGTAAACGGCTATGAAATAAACAATTTACCAATCGTTGAGACAAACAAAGAAATCGAAAAATCGATAGCGTCCCTAGTAGATAAAATAATATCGGCCAAAAAGAAAAATCCATCCATAGTTACAACAGAATTTGAAAATCAAATTGACAAGATTGTTTATGCTTTGTATCGGTTAAGTCCCGAAGAGATTGAAATAGTTGAGGGGAGTAGGTAAAAATGACGATACTAGGATATGAAGGGATTATTATTAACGAAAAGGGTGAAAAGTAATGCCGGATATTTTTACCCCTGAAATAAAGAACAAGTATTATGACTTCCGTAAGAAATAAGAATACCTTGCCGGAGTTAATTGTCCAGTCCCTTTTACGGGATATCGGAGTAGAATACGAACGAGAGAAAAAATTGCTAAATTGCCGCCCCGATATTATCATTCAAGATATGAAGAAAGTTATCTTCATTCATGGATGTTTTTGGCATGGACATGATCGCAGACGAGGGCAATTGCCCGAAACGAACAGAGAATTTTGGGAAGATAAAATTACAAAGAATAAAGAGCGAGATTTGCGGAATTATGCCGAACTTAATGAAGCCGGGTGGGATTATTTGGTAATATGGGGATGTGAGATTAAGAAAAAGA
>JAIROC010000393.1 GCA_031257735.1 Bacteroidales bacterium
TAACTGAAGTTATTGAACAACTTCCGCTAAAAAACGGGCGGATTTGGCGTATTTTTGCAAAAAATACGCCAAATCCGCGAGACTTGTGAGACAACCAACCGGGTTGTTGAACAAGTCCATTTAACAAAATAATAGAGTTTTAAATAACTATATAAATACTAAATTAGGAGTAAAGTATGCGAGAGTTGAATGTCCGTAAAATAATGTTTCTCAGTTGTTATACCAGTTATTTATATATACTATATAATTATTTTTCGCCTGATGAGTTCGATAATGATATATTGCTTGTAATGGGGAATTCCAAAATAATTTTTAAAGATATAATAGTTAAAGAAAATCGTAAAAATGGAAAAAATCCGTTTAATAGCCAGCCTATTGATTTTGAGTATTATGATGACAATGCAAAATTAGCGCATGATTTTTATCTTGATAAAAGGAAATATATGGAATTAATGAAGAAATTTCTAAAGAAAAATTTTAATATTAATCTGTTTAATTTTTATGACGCTTCTTTAAATAATTTAAATGATGGATTAAATCTTGTTTGTGATACATGTAAGATAATTGTTGGAATTGATGAGTATTATAATAAAGACTCTTTCTATTATGCCAAACAACATAATCTACATGGTATAATAATTTCTAAAATATATAAAGATTACATTGAAGTTCTAGATTGTAATTGCAGTAAATTATCTCTCTCTCACAAATATAAAATGACTAGACAAGAATTATTTGAAATGTTTACATCTGATAAAAATAAACGGTATCTGTTTATTGCAAGTTGTACTGATTTTAGAAATAATATTAAAGATAATTTGTTTAAAATAAATAATATACTATACGATAATGACATTACATATGTTTATAAATTGTATGAATTTATAAAAGATGGAAAATTAGATGATACAGAAAATGATTGGGTATTTCGTATATGTGCATTTGAATGTTCTATACACTATAAAATATTGCCTTATCAATTATCAAAAAAAACAATTTTTAAAATATCATAGTACTACTGACACTTTTGAAAAAAACATTCGATCAAATATAATTGAGCTCTGGTATAATATAGGAGAAGACATACCTGCTTTTTTTGAAAAATATGGATGGAACAAAATCATGGAAAATAATAAGAATGAATTATTGGATTCAATCCTTGAAAAAATCAGTAAGATATTGCATATGGAAAAAAATATTTTGGATATCTATAATGTATAATATAAAAATGGTTTTTTTTGATATGGGAGGAACGCTAATTTATTCGGATAAAAAATCCTTAACAGAAATAATCTCCGTTCATTTTGGGATTAAACAAGACGATATATTGCCATTTATTGACGCTGAAATAAGAACTAAAAATGGAGATAAGAAAGAATTATTAAAAAATTTTTGTAAAAAAATAAAAAAAATTCGATGAAACATTATACGAAAACTTAATATATAAAAAAAATATAATCTATTTAACGATGTTATTCAAACATTAGATAGATTAAATAATGTTCAATTAGGAATTATTTCAAATTGTTCTGTTTTTGACTCTTTTTCTATTTCTAATTTTGAGATATCTAATAGATTTGATGTTATTATAAATTCATATGAAGTTGGTTTTACAAAATCTTCCATCGAAATATTTCAAATAGCCGAAAATTTATCAAATATTAGAGCTGAAAATTTAGTTTATGTGGGAGATTCGGTCATTAGTGATATTTTAGGTTCTTACAATTCAGGGTGGAATTCTGTTTTTTTAAATAGAAAAAACATTTTACTACCTACAACTATATCATCAAAGATTATAGAAATTAATTCGTTGTTAGAACTGCCTTCTATTTTATTAGAAATGAATAATTAACACAATGAGGAAAAAATGATAAACGAAGCGTTACATTTCAACAATAACTTACAAATTTATAATGAAATACGTCCGGGATACCCTAAAGAATTATATAGAATAATATCTAAATATAAAACATTTGATAAAAATTCGAATATTTTAGAGATAGGTTCAGGTAATGGGATAGCATCAGAGGATATTTATAATACTTGGAAAACAAAGTTAGTATTAATAGAACCAGGCAAAGAATTTTATGAACTATTAAACAATAAATTTATAGATTACAAAGATATAACCATTGAGAATACAACATTTGAAGATTATCAGAACAAAATACAATTTGATGCCATTTTTGCCGCCACCTCTTTCCATTGGATAGATATGTCAGTAAAATACAAAAAATCAAATGAGATGTTAAAAGATGATGGGGTATTAATTATATATTGGAATAATTATATAATAAACAATAAATTAATAAATAATAAAATACAAAATATATACAGGCAATATGAAAACAATAGAATTAAAAGAAAATTAGATATATACAAAACGCAAAAAATAAAAATAGAAAACAGGCGAAAGGAGATAGAACACAGCGAATATTTTATATTATTAAAGCATAAAATAATAAAATGGAGAAAAAAATATACCTCGGATGAATATATAAAATTATTAAGAACTTTTCCGGATAATAAAAACAAAGATATGTCTTTTTTTGATCAAATAAGACAGGAGATAATGAAAAATAGGAATGAAATAGAGATACAGATAACAGTAAACTTAGAAATAGCAAAAAAATTAACCGAACTTGTAACAAAAAGTGAGTAAACGGCTATACTAAACGAAGGAGCAAGTATGGCCTTTACAAAAGAAGTCTTGGAAGAGATTCTCAAGGGCTGCCACGGCCCCGGCGGCTTTTACG
>JAIROC010000399.1 GCA_031257735.1 Bacteroidales bacterium
ACGATATACAATGTGTGCGGTGGCAATTTCTTTGTGTTGAATGTCCCACATTTTTCCCAAACGATTCACGACTTTCTGAATTTCCGGCTCCCTATCGGCAGAAAAAGACAAAGATACTGCCAAAGAATAGACCAGAAAAATTGAAAAAAACACAATAACTCTTTTTGGCATATTTTACTATCCTCAATTCTACAAATACACTATTTATCATAATAAGTGGTTGAACCGTTGCGCAACGTGCGAGAGTATTGTACCATATTTGGAGTGTTAAATATATAATGATTTTTCGTGATTTTGTAATTATTTTTCATATTTTCTAATAATGAGTTTATATCCTTGTAACTCATTGTAGCTACGGTGTTTACCATTTTGCCCTCCTGTTTGCTTGGCTAAAATGCTCTTGATTTCATAGGGAAACTTAGCCCGATTCATGGAATTTCGTGTTCGATGCACCAATTCACAAATAGTATTACGGTGAATAAACATGACATTTTCGTCATCATCATCGCCTTTTACATCCCAAATATTTTCTTCGATCACATCAAGAGTTGCAGCTCGGTTGTCAGCATTCCAAATTGTCTTAACTAATAAATACTGTTTTGGGGGGAGATGAATAGAACCACTGTCCCAAAAAATCATTTGAGAGGTGTCGTCGAAAGACAATAGTATTTCCTCTTGTTTTTTATTATTCAGTTCACTTTGTCTTAGTTCATCGACTTTCACTTGTAACAATAAAAGCCGTTGAATAAGGTAATCTATCTCTTGTCGAATTTCCAAATATGTTTGTGTATTTCCAGAATCATTTAGCAGCATTAGTATTCTCTTAAAGTTATAAACTGAACTTTTGCAAAATGGCATTTCATACTGTAAATTAAAGGAGTTGAAACACTAAAAAACGAAAAATTCGCCGTATTATTGTATCATATATCGTTTTTCAAAAACTTGTATGCCGGAAAATCAAGAGTTTTGTAAATATGATTACAATAATATTTTGTTTCAAAATATGTCGAAATTGATAAAATTCATCATAACTCCTTTTAATAAAAATAGTTATAGAATTTGCAAAAGTTCAGTAATAATTCAATTTTTGTAATATATCAGCGGAATATTTTTTTTAACTTGTCAGTCGTTTCCTCCGAATGACCACCCCTAGCCCCTCCGAAGGAGGGGAATGATTCCCCTCCTTCGGAGGGGCAGGGGGGTAAAAAATAAACTTCAATCTCCGAAAAATTCCACTGATATATTACTCATATTTCATTTTCCTAAGTGACGGTGCGCAAATAAATTAATCAAAATTATTTGCGCACAATTTTTTATATTGCTCCATTAATAAAAAAACTAGTAGCAGGAAGCATAGATAAAATTTTCACTTGGTAAATCAGTAGGATCAAGAGGCTCAGGAGATGGACATTGGGAACCAGATGGTACCCAAACACTTGGACATACTTTCGTATGTGTATTAGGATACGAAGTAAAAGTAACATCTGTTTGAGTACAGGTACCTGCTTCGGTCGTATCACAATTATATGCAACAATATGCTGCTGCCACGATATTTCACCTCCACAGTATCCGTTTGAAGCACGGGTACATGAACCTGTAGCAACCCATTTCTCTTCAGCTGGAAAACATTTTGCTGGAGAAATAACAGCAGAATGCACAATTGTAATACCCCAAACTGCAACACCAACCATTGCAAACACAACCATAACTTTAACTTTGTAAAGCATAATTTTAATCTCCTAAATTAATTTTTGAAAATAGTTTTTATAGTTTTAAAACATACTCCAAGTATGTTTAAACAAAATCACTTCTTTGTCAAATATTGTTGTATTTTTAAGAATAATCCTATCACCAACAATACAATACCAGCAAATATACAAAACCTTTTTATGTAGAGGGCTAAGGCTGATCCACGTTTTTTCTCTGTTCCTGTTGGTAACAAAACTTCACTGATATCATCAATAGGTTCCTGCACATCAGTAAAGATTGATCTATGTCCCGTTCCGGCATCTTCAAATATTTTCATTCCTTTAGGAAGAGCAAGTTGATAAACTTTGTCGGGAATGGAAATATTAAAAGACATTTTCTCAACATAAACGATATTTATCAATGTTGGAAGGTAGTTTTTGTATTCTACTTGGATTGCAACCCTTGGAAAATTAATTGAATTCACAGAAGAAAAACAACGTTGATATCTGCCGCGTCCGATTGATTTCGGGTCTGTTTGAGTCTGGTGAAAAAATTCATTAATGGCAAGACCTGTTTCACTATCAACAAGGTGGCGACATGACCATCCATCTTCATCAGATTCTATTCTGACATTTTTACCTTCAACAAAATAATGAAATTTGTTTGATAACAACTCTGAACGAGGAACTATTCGTAGCAATCCTAAAGGGTCACCTACTCCCCCTTTAGGAACAGACACGCTAACTTGTTTATTAAATGGACTAACCGATATCATTCTGGTTCCATCAAAAAGTGTTGTATGAAATTTTAGATTCAACGTATCTTTTTCAAGATTACGTTCGATAATTTTAGTTTTGCGGATATATTTGATAGGAACGGTACAATATAATTCTTTCGATAAAATAAAATCACGATCAAGAATTAATAAGTTCGCTACAAGTTCATTAAACGCACTTTCCGGAGAAGAAAAATCTGTATGAGAAACGATAGAATCAATTTGTTCTTTTGTCAAAGATTTTATTCTATTTAGACCTTTGTCGCCCTCAGCACTACGATATACAATGTGTGCGGTGGCAATTTCTTTGTGTTGAATGTCCCACATTTTTCCCAAACGATTCACGACTTTCTGAATTTCCGGCTCCCTATCGGCAGAAAAAGACAAAGATACTG
>JAIROC010000492.1 GCA_031257735.1 Bacteroidales bacterium
ACAGAAATAGAATGGCAGCAGATAAAAGATTTTAGAAATAAAATTGTGCATGATTATGTAGGAATAGATTTAATATTAACATATGACATAATTAAGAATGATCTAAAGAAATTACAACCAAAAATTGAAGAAATAATTAAAACAAAAATCACTGAGAAAATATTTGATATTGAAGAAATAAATTTAAGTAAGAATAGCAAATATTATACAAATGTACAATTTGAAAAAATAATGTAAAGTACGGGTACGTCGCATAACAGGTCTGTATATGCTTCGCCACCTTTGGCGGCTCGGGCTACGAAAAACCCCAGTCGGCGCTTTGCGCCTTTGTGGGGTTTTTCTCCGCCACATTTTTGCGGTTGCTGGAATGCTCCGCATTCCTTTATCGCAACCGCAAAAACGTCATATACAGCCGGAACGTTATGCGACATACCATCCTAAAATTTGTTGGAAAATAATTGACAAAACATTGAAAATAAGTTGAGATAACTGCTATGAAATATGAATTTGAAATTAATTGGGAAAAATTAAAATGAAAAATATAGTTAATTACGTTCAAAACAAATGGGAAAGCAAAGAGTTACCCGGTATAACAAATCTTCTATTTGCTAATGGAGAAGTCTTGTTATTTAATCGCTATAAAGTAAATGAAAATGGCATAATCAAAAGATATTGTTTTCCTTTATGTGAAACAAATGTCTATAGTTTAGAAAAATATAATGAAGACATTTGGTCTGAGATAGAATTCAATAAGGAAAAATTCTATAATTATATGAATGGCCTTTTTTATTATGGTGAAGGTAGCATGGGAAATGAAGGATTTATTTGCTTTGTTGATAAAAATAATAAATTTCAGTGGTCTTATTTTTTTGATTTTTCAAATCCAATAGTTGACGTTTATGTAAAAAATGATATTTTAATTTGTTTGTCAAGTAGTGAAATAGTAATAGAAATTAATTTAAACAGCAAAGAACAAGTTGTTATTGGTAATTTATCAGATTAGGTATTACGAGGCTAGTTTTGTGATAATAGGTGCAATATTTTTATAATAACTCAAAAGAAATGGGTATTGTTTCATGAATATATAAATCCAATAGAAAAAATTGAAATAGAAAATAATGAGATTATAGGGATAAATAATGAAATTAATTAGGAAAAATTAAATGAAAAATAATAGTACGGATGGTACGTCGCATAACAGGACTGTTTACGCTGCGCCCGCAGTAGCGGGCTTGGTCTTCCGTTCGCTAGGTCAGTCGCTACGTTCCTTCCCACGCTCACTCCAGACACATTTGGGCGGCACGAAACCCTACGGGTTTCTTTATGGTACCGCCCAAACGTCGTAAACAGCCGGAATGTTAGATGACATTTGGACAAAATTTTTTGTATTTGACATTATTAAAAAATAATGGTAAAGTATACTCAAATTTGCAAATAAGGATGGTAAAGGCGATGAAAAAGTTGTTTTTGGCAGCGTATTTTGTAATAATTGGCGTAAATCTATTTGCCGCTGGCGGGGCACAGGAAGGTAGCGGTTCAAATCGGGGGGCTTTTTTATCCAGAGGCGGCTATATCATTCCGTCACAAGATGTAAAAATAGACAATTATATCGCTCAGTATGATTATGACTATCCGCTTCCCCAACAGGGTGCGTTGAATGTCGTAACCGGAATCGGAATAAAAGATGATAACGCCTATATTCAAATTGGACTTAAAGGAAAGAAAACGCCTTTTGAAGAACTTCCACCGTTAAATATATGTTTTTGCATTGATCGTAGCGGTTCCATGACCCCTGTTATGCCATGGGTAAAAGACAGTTTTTATATATTTATTGACCGGGTGCGGGAAGGGGATATAATTTCTTTGGTGGATATGGATACAAACGCCCATACTCTTATTGCTCCAACTCAAATAAACAGTCAGGAAGACAGGACGCGATTCAAAAGAGAAGTTGACAAAATTACGGCCAACGGAGGAACCAATGTATACGCTGGTATGGTGCAAAGTTATAAAGAATTGGAAAAAACCTATAACCAGCGGTATATAAATCGTGTTGTCATACTCACCGATGGAATGCATAATTTTGGCGATAAGGTAAACAAAGATATTTTGGATTTGGCTGCCGACTACAATAAAAGAGGGATAAATATTTCAACGGTGATGCTGGGAATTAACGCCGCTACAGGTTTAATGGTTGATGTCGCCATAGATGGCGGTGGAAGCTCACGTTTTATTTCGGATCATGATGAAATGGTTAAAATATTTCAAACAGAGTTGGATCGTATGCTTGTTCCCGCTGCCCGTGATTTAAACATACGGCTTATTCTTGGCGATGGTATTATCTTCAAAAACACATGGGGTTATCGGCATTATGTTGAGGGGAATACCGTAAATTATCATTTACCAACGCTGCACAATGGGGATTATGAAACTATGCTTGCGGAGGTTTCTTTTAATTCATCCACCAGACCGAATAATGCGGGTGTGGTTTATCTTGATTATCTGGAACTGGATGGGACAGCCAAAACTCTGGGCCCTTATACACTCCAGCTTGATACGTCTATGGCTGACGGGGGGTACATAAATGACAGGCGGGTACGGGAAGCTGAAGGTCTTTTGTATTTTTCCCGTGGACTTATTGATATAGCAAACAAGACTGCAAAAATAAGCACCCTTGAACGTGAATTATACCAATATGCCAATCCTTCTCCGCAGAGAGATGATGTGGTACAACAAGTACTGGTTGAATTGCACCAAAATCTTGGTATAATCGAAAGTTTGACTGATTATTTATCAAACATTAGCGGCAGCCTTGGCGATAAAAAATATGAAAAAGAATTGGAGATCCTTCAAAATTATAAACAAACATTTACAAATGTTTATAATGCTTATACAAATAATGTTGAATAATAAAAGCGTCCAAACATCGCAGAACAGGTCTGTATGCGCTTCGCCGCCAGTAGGCGCTGTTTTCCTGACGATAATTCAGCCCTGATGCTGGATGTGCCGGACTGAGACCTGTGGTTGGTTCTGCATGGGGAAACAAGAAATACATGAGCATGAAA